>CAZWPU010000038.1:0-5187 GCA_964635605.1 uncultured Bacteroidales bacterium
GCTTATCTCCTGATCAATCTTTACAAATTCACGCTGGAAACAGAATTGTTCCTAAACAACTTTTAGTAAGATCTCCAAAAGGAACAAACAATGTTATAAACCTTCTTTTTGACACATCAATATTAGATGTAAAAACAAATATTCCGGAAAAGAATAATATTCAATCGATAGACGAGCTAAATATATATTCATTAGAACATGGATTAATTGCATGTGGAGCAGATTTCTTTACACGTTATCCAACGGATGCACGTACGTGTTTAGCCATGTTTAAAGATGCATCTCAATTACTAGCTAAACTCCTGGATGGAGGCCATAGTGCAATTGCTGGTCGTTTAGCCGGAGCCTTTAGAAACATAGGAAATGAAAAAATGGCAGATGAAATAATAAAAACTATGAAATCTGCTGGTTATGATGTTCGGGAGAATGATCCATTTGAAGATAAACTTCCAGAATTTTTAAATAGTAGAGAAACTTCACCATATGTTAATCGAATTAAAATCATGTGGACACAAATGCGTCAAACGGTTATCAATAATTTTCCCAAATCTCCTGAAATAACTAAAAGTATAGGTGATTATCTTAAAAAAGTTGAAGACACCTATAAAGATGATGCGTATCATTCATTGTCTATTGAAGGTTATCGTGTAACTCCGGAATTAATCGAGCAGGTAAAAACCGGGAATTGGGATCCTGAAGGAAATGTAAAAGATAATGAACAAAAGAATGCATTAGCAGCAAGAGGATATTACCTGGCGTTTCAGGAGGTAAAAAAAAGCATTAAATCAATTCTAGAAGGTGGTAATCCCGGAAAAATAATTGATAGAGACCATGGTAATTGGTATCGTGAATTATTTGCCCCAAGCGTTACTGCCGGAATTTTAAAAGCTTCTGATCTTGCCGGGTATAGAAATGGTCCTGTTTACATTAAAGACGCTTTACATACACCACCAAATCATGAAGCTGTAAGGGATGCTATGCCAACTTTTTTTGATTTATTAAAAGAAGAAACGGAGGCCAGTGTTAGAATTGTATTAGGTCATTTTATCTTCGTTTATATACATCCATATTTTGATGGCAATGGAAGAATAGCAAGATTCTTAATGAATTCAATGATGGCATCAGGAGGATATCCATGGACAATAATACCTGTGGAAAAAAGAGATAAATATATGGAAGCCCTGGAAAAAGCAAGTATTCAAAACGATATCACTGATTTTGCAAAGTTTATTAGCGATCAAATAGGAGTAGAATAATTTATTTAAGACTTATATTTCCTATAAATAATTACGTGATGCAATAATGCACCATGTAAACTGAACACTTATAGCTTTATCTAATATCCAAGCCTACATCGCAATTTTTAACACCCTTTCCTTCATATCATGATCCGGTATTCCGGAAAGATAATTCTGCGTGGTTTTAATGTCTTTATGCCCTAATAGCTGGAAGTCTCGTCATGAAAGCCCAGGGTGAAAAATCCCAATCAGCGGAGCTGCATTGGGATGGGGCCACAGGCACAAAGCCGCTTTTCAGAATAATTAACTGAAGGCGGTTTTTTTATTTTCATACAGTTTGCGGTTTAAGCATTTGTATTAAAAATATCGTTATAATTTTTTTCTATGGCATTTATTTCCTTCTCTGTTAAAGAATTAAATTCTTTTTCCTGTTTTCTTTTTGAAAGTTTGCCGTTATTCTGTTCCAAAAATATTACTAACAGAGCTACCGTTTTATCAGGCATATCAAATTCGTTTTCCAGGTATCTTTTAAAGCGATCGTAGTTTGTTAAATAGTTTATTTCTTCCGGAATAATTTTTTCTATTGTATCTTGTACACATTCATATAAAAACTCGGTTTGTTTTGTAGCGTCAAAGTAGCGATAGTAATCTATGGTTTCATTGAGCACTTCTACATTATGGTCTTTGGTTTCTTTCCATTCAATAAAATCCAGTAAAGGGTGAGAATACGACTCAAGAACTTTTCTATAATCATTAATACGATCTAAAATAGAAGCAGAAACAGGAAATATTATACCTTGTTCCGAAAATCCCTTTTTAGCCAGAACATGATGTATCAGATAACGGTGAATACGACCATTTGCATCCTCAAACGGATGAATAAAAACAAAACCGAAGGCAATAATTGTAGCAGCAATAACAGCATCAATTTCCGAATCTTGCAATAGTTTTGAAGTTGCAATTAAACCATTCATTAGTTGTTCCAGATCAGTCCAACGTGCTGAGATATGATCTGGAATGGGTTCTCCCGTTGTTCTGTCATGTTCCCCAACAAAACCACCCTTTTGGCGAAATCCCATTTCAACAAAACGACTGCTAGCAATTACAATTTGCTGCAATCGTAGCAATTCTTCTTTGCTCAGGTCGTTCATTCCAGCCTGGCCAATTGCCTGCCCCCATCGTGCTGCTCGTTGATTTTTTGGACTTTCACCTTCGATACTAAAGGATGCTTTAGAATCTTTTAGCAATAAGAATGCAGAAGCCCGCTGCAAAATATCCTTATGAATATTTTTCAGGAAAGCGTTTTTTTGCTGTGCAAAATCAGTAGCAATATATTGTTCCAGTTTCTGAGTTTTACGGATTAAAGGGCAAAAATCAGCTGTTCCCGGTAAATTATTGATGATGCGATGACGTGATGATTTTTCTCCATCCCCCATGGCATACTGAAGTTTTTCATCAACTAATGGAGTATATTTAATTTTAGTATCGGCATCAGGGATTTCAAGCTTTTTATTTATTAACCACTCATAAAGAAACCATATTTTCCGACAGTATTGTCCGGATGGTTCTGTTTGGACCATATTTAAAACATCCGTTTCTTTTAGTTTTTCGAATAGTTTTTTTAATAGAATTAAATTTATGCCTTCGTATTTGAATGCAAATATTAACTGGTTATATAAAGAATCTTCCGGTTTATGTTTCGGAGTTAGTACATTCCATGAATCTGTTTTATACTTCCTATTTTTGGTGCTAATTAGAAAAATTATATCTGGTATTGGAACTTCAAGGTTATACGCATTAATAATAGATGCATATCCTTCAATACTTCCTTCTTCGGGAATGGTTCTGCCATGAAAAACAGACGCTTTGTATGAAAAATGAACGCTATTCATATTGTTTTATAATTTTTAACCGCTTATATAAAAGTAAAATTATCGAAATAATTATGAAAAACAAACGCTTTTTATGAAAACCGCACGCAAAATAACCTATTCCATAAATAACGAACGCTTTTTATGAAAAACGAGTGCAAAAAACAATCCTTTTTGGTAAAACAGGTTTAATACTGGAAAAAACTGGTTCTTTTTTAATATTACCGGAAAAATAATTACAATTGGTAAAAAACATTTCATTTTTCATTGTTCTGGTGAAAAATAGTTTCTGTTTATGAAAAACAAACGCTCACTACTATTTGTAAGCTACTCCCATTTAGAGCTGTTTATAAGTAGATCTATTTTTATTTAAAAATTGGAAAACACGGTTCGTTCCGATAGCTATCGGAATGTGCCATCAATTCCGGTTTTATTGTGCCATTTAGAACATCAGGTTAAACATTTGAACCAAAACAATGTGATGAAAACCCAGATACCCAAGCACAATAAGATTAGCAGAAATGCTGATCCTTTTTTTAGTTTTTCCAGCCATACGCACTTTATTAGAAATTTTCTCTCTAATAAACTCAAAACCTAAAAAATAAGGGGTCAGTATGCTCCGGAATTTTAAAGAGCCATTCCGAATGAGGGATTAATATATTCCGTTTTCCTGAGTATTCTTTCTGTAATTAAAAGATAACTTGATAATTAACCACTCTACTATTCCTGCTTAGAGGGGTCAGCATCCGCCGGATTGTCATGCAAAATTTACCGGATTTTAACTTGTCGGAAGGGGGGCAACTTAGTCCAGAATATCCAGTAAATAAAAATGAAACAAAATTGTTTGAAGAATTAAAACTATATAAACATTTTTCTATCTTTAAATAAAAATTAATATCATGCAACTTCCTTTAAATGGGAAACTTCCAATTAACTTATTCGCTTCTAGTTTTAACAAGACAACATCAACTTACAAATATTACTGGCTTATTTCAATACTTGAAATAGTTGTAGAAGAAAACAAAAATGAAATTCCAGTTAGAGATATTTTAATAAAGATGATTTGTAATGCATGGTATCCAATTCATTATTTTAAACTTTCATTTGGTATACTTGATTTATTAAATCAAAATTCGAAGGAAATACAAAGAATAACCGATTTTCCAATTGATTCTTCAAAAAATGATTTATTTTCTTTTTTAAATAATAATAAAGACCGAAACATTAATGCTCTAATAAATCATTTTGGGAGGTATGTTCCTTATAGGTTTTTATCTCCATGGTTTTCTAACAAAACCGATAAAGAAATATTTGCATTATCTCAAGATTATTCAAACGATTGCTTTTATCGATTCATATCAAAAAAAAATTATTGAAATAAATCCGATTTGGATAAATTATCTGAAAAAAACTACAGAGTTCTTATTGATTTTTGTTACTGAAATTTAACCATTTATTTACAATCAAAAATCCCAAATGTACCAGACATCCCCAATAAACTTATTAAACCTGTTAAAAGGATTGCACTAAATTCCCAAAGGAAGTTCTGGAATATTGTTTTTGATAAATTACATTATATTCCATGTATTTATACCAATGAAAAATTAATAAAAGCCAACTTCGATGTTGAACACTTCATTCCATATAGTTTCGTATCACATGACCTTATATGGAACTTAATTCCAGCAAATACAAATATTAATAGCTCAAAAGGAAATAGATTACCTAGATTGAATGATTTTTTTGATGAATTTGTTAAGATTCAACAGATTGGTATTAAAACAGTATATGAAAAACAACCTAGAAACAAATTATTAGAGGATTATTTAGTTTTGGGAGGCAATATTAAAGATGTAATTAATTTACCATTTGAAAGTTTCAAATCTAAATATTACAATGTTATGTCTCCCTTATTACAAATAGCAGAAAATATGGGATTTGAATACTGGAACTTCAATAAACCTACAAATTTATCAAGTAAATTTTAACTACTGTTAAGGAATCAATTAATAATACAATTGAAATTTGTTTCACTATTTTTAAAAATGAAACTAATTGGATGTTTTTCGGAATACAAA
>CAZWPU010000038.1:5287-12200 GCA_964635605.1 uncultured Bacteroidales bacterium
ATTTGTTTCACTATTTTTAAAAATGAAACTAATTGGATGTTTTTCGGAATACAAATTTAGCTTAGGTGCATACCAATAAAATCGCTATAAAACTTTTCAAATGACTCATCATTGCCAAATTCAAATTCTATTCGTTTAAAACCAAAATTGAAATTTATTTTTTTATGCTATATGCCAGTTTTAACAAAGGAAAGTGTTATCTTGCAGCGGGTTAAATGACCGTGGCAAGGATGGAAGAAGTATTTAAACGTGATGTGTCGTCAAAAATAGATTTGTCTCCCGCGCTTTGGGCTGATCTACAGGACACGTTTCATCAGAAAACAGTCGAAAAAGGAGAATACCTTCTCCGTAGGGGGGAGATTTGCCGCCATGGGTATTTTATTGTCAAGGGGAGTTTTATGCATGTACACATCAACGAGGAAGGCAAGGAATTTGTGATTGCTTTCCATGTGGACGAGGTATACCGCTACATCACTTCCCATCAAAGCTATTTTACTGCCCAACCTTCCGAAAACGCTATTATAGCCCTTGAGGACAGCGAAGTCTTGGTTTTTCAAAAGATAGGTATCGAACGCCTCTCTGAGGAGTATTCCGAGTTTCACCGCTACTATTATGATGTGACTGCACAAGGGCTGCTTTTTCTCAACTTGTTTTCAACCATGAGGCTATCGACTTCGCATGCAAAATTTTTGGAGAAGATATACTTGGATTATCCTGTTTTTTTGCGCCGTATTCCCGACAAATATATTGCCGAGTTTATGGGCATAAGCGTGGAATGGTTTTGCAAGCTCAAGAAAAAATTCCTCAAGCCTTGATTTTTTTGAAACAGTATCTTTATTGAATTTATTCAATTTTTTTCTTGTCCGCCCATTGTATTTTTGCGGTATTATTAATCATTTAAAATCAAATTTTTATGATACCTATTGTTGTTGTTTTAGGATTACTGTTAGTTCTGGTTGCTGCCAATGAGTGGTTTAGGTCAAGCAAGTGGGCTACTTATGTATTCTATGGTGGAGGCACCATAGTACTCTCTATTTTTGTTTGGTTCAGACCGGGGCATCTTGAAGGCACCACCATGATGAACTGGTTTGAATGGGCCAAGGTTTACTCGGTGGTCATTGCCGTTTTGGGGTTCAATTATATGCGCCATTCGGGCAAGCCCCTTACCAAGCTGATGAAATACTTTCCTGCTTTAATTTTGACCGTCAATATTTTGGAGGCCGTTGGCCGTGACATTGAGTTTTATGGCGTGGACAACGGGGCATGGCACTTGTTCAATGCCGCGGCCGGTATTATGAATATCGTTGCTATTTCTGGATGGTTGGGTATATATATCGAAGATTCCAAAAAGCGCGATATGATTTGGAAAGACTTGTCATTGTTTTGGGTTATAGCCTACGACATTTGGAATTTTACCTATGTTTATTTCTGCTTGCCGGAACATATAGGGTATGGCATTGCCCATATTTTGTCTGCGACCTTGGCTATTGTGTTCTTCAAGAAAAATACTTGGATACAGGCAAGGGCCTATACCTTGGGCTTGTGGATGATGATCCTGTTCACCTTTGCACCATGGCTTGAGGTCCAGGGAAATTACGTTGAATTTCCGAGGCAAACAGCCCTGCTATGGGTGATGGGTCTGCTCAGCTTTGCCATAAATTTTGTATTGATAATTTGGCACTTCAACAAAGCTTCCAAGAAAAAAGGAGGGTTTAAATTGGGGATGACCGTACACGAGTAACTCGTTGGCCCCATAGTTTTTAGCCGGGTTTGCACAGGCCAATGTGCCTTGCTATGCCCGGTTTTTTTTTGAATTATTAAGTAAGGGTATTTACCTTTACTCAATTCAAAAACCAATAATATGAAATTAATCCATGCGATCCCGGTCTTGTTGTTTTTGTCCATATCTCTTTTTCTTCGGGCCTATACCTTGATGGTCGGGATGTTCGCCACCTAATGGCGAGAGTTTGTATCTCGTGCCCTATCTGTTTCGTTATCTAGTTTCTCTATGTCTTCAAGGTTGGCTCGAAATGCCAACAGGTCTATCGGCCTTTCGAGTTGGCACAGGGCTTCCCTGCTCCGAAGGAGCTGTATTTCCATAACCGAGGGCTTATGCTTCGACAAGCTCAGCAACCGCCCACATTAAAGGAGCGAATGTGCCCCGAGGCCATGCAAGGACTGAACTATTTCGGACCTGCAAATTCCAAAGAACGTATTGGTTGCCAAACAGATAATTTGGAAGACCTGAAAAAAGAGTTACAAGTTCTGAAGAAATAAACGATCTATTTGGGATATAAGCTATATTCTGGAATTCACCAAAGGAGCTTTAGCAAACATCAAAAAAAACAAAAAGGCTGGAGATAAAGCTGTGCTTAAAAAGATAGCTAAACTTCTTGACGAAATTAAAGAGAACCCCAATCAAGAAACATGTCAGATAGAGCTGTTAAAATATGGACTTGCCGGAAAGCACGCTCGTAGGATAAATCATAAGCACCGACTTGTTTACTCCATTTAAGAAGAAATTATAACCATTCATGTTTTAAGTCTTTGTGGACATTATGACGATAAATGACAGTTAACCATACTTTTTCCTTCCGCGCCGCCGACTTGTTTGCAACCGCTGGTGCGTGCCAATGGACATCTTGTACACGCTTACTAACAAGTGGCCGCGATGGTAATCGGAGTGTGATCCCCTCTCAATTTTTTTTATTTTTATAGAAATGATAATTGAGTTAGTGGTAATATTTGACGTACCTTTTCTAAAGTTTTGAACTTTGGAAAAGGTTGAACACGATTATTATTTTAAAAAACAGAATTACATTTTTAAAAAGTATCATGAATTATTAGAGCTTTTTGAAAGGGTTTTAGCATCGCAAAATTTTCATCTCATTTATCTGCTTAGCGAATCGTTAACTTTTTTTAAAACCCAAAGCCAATATTTAAAAAACATGAAACAGAAGTATCAATATTTGAACTCATTACCGAAAATTCAACAGGGCCAATAAAGCTATTGTAACTAATTTTAGCCCCAAAACCTAAAAGTAAATCTATATCATCTAGTTTGTTAATTTTCATTTCATTGAATCCTGCATCAGTCATAAGTGAAACATATAATTTAGGATATAAATTATATTGAAGATTTAATGATACCTTTCCGGCATTAGCCCCCATACGTTCAATAAAATTAAAACCGATAAACGGAATATGACTTTCCATATAGTTTGAAGAATTTAGCACTCCGAACGCAAACAAATGTTGTACGGCTGGAATTTGATACCCGAAGCCCAGTGAATTTGAATTTTCTTTCAGGTATTTTGAAAAAGTATATCCGGCAAAGATTCCTTTATTAAAAACCAATTTGTCTGAAATACTTGTATAATGATTGTATTTAAAGTACATTAGTGAAGCATTCGAAAACACGTCAATCCACTGGTCTGAAAAAGAAAAAACATGTTTAAATTTAAATTCCGTCAATCGCCCTCTTTTGGTAAAATAAACCCTATCTCTCGAATCGTGGTTATACGAAAAAAATAAATTACCATAATCAGCAAATTTATTAAAGGCTTCTAAATCAGAGTCCAGCACAACATCTTGCTTAAAACGAAAGACTTCGTATTGAAAGCCGGCTTTTAACAGAAAATTATTTTTAATTTTTACCGGAACAAAGACCGAAGCATTAAAATTATCAAAATGCCATGAATTCACTTTTTCTCCACTTTTGTATTGAGAAACACCAAATGAATTAAAATCCGTTTCCAACCCAAATCCCGGTTTAAACCCGTTATTAATAATGAACATTGTTTTTAAGCGCGGATTTTTGCTTAAAACCATGTCACAAAAAAATTTAGCTCTACCTCCTTTTATATTTCTCAAGGTCAGGTTTAGTAAAATACTCCCATCGTAAACATTATCGTAATGGATACCTGCAGCTATACTTCCTTTATTTATATTCTCCGACTCAATTTTTACATTTACCTTGTCGCTCCCCTGGGGTTCAAGCTCATAGCGTAATTCATTAAAAGTCTTGGTTCCGTTAAGCTGAAACATTTTTTCTTCCAAAAGTGAAAATAAAGTGCGACGCTGTGTAACATCTTCAAAAAAATTATAAAAGCGATCTTTGTTTTTATCACTTCTGTTCGTCCAAATTACTTTATCGATATTGATATAATCAGGAGGTTGAATGTAGTTTCTGTTATTTTCAAATTTTTTAATCCCATTAATAGAATCGGCTAGTGCTTTTAATCCTGAATAATTTGCTCTGGCCACTTTCTCGCCTATATTAATTATGGAATCATATTTACTGAAATCCATCATATCATAAGGCATTTTGATATTCACGTAAAAATCGGTCAGCTTCTTTCCTTTTTCATTAGCCTCTACCCGGTTAAAACTAATTATCTGATCGAGAATGGAGGTAACGGAATTAAGTTGATTCATATTTTTCCTTAAGCCCGATTGAGTATCGCCGCCAATGATGATATCTGCTCCCATGGCTTTCACCTGCTCAGCAGGATAATTATTTACCACTCCACCATCAACGAGATAGCGGCCATCGTATTCTATAGGTGGAAAATATCCGGGAATGGACATGGAAGCGCGTACTGCACGTGCCAGATTTCCGTGGTCTAATACTACAGCTTCGCCATTGAGTAAATCGGTACCTACGCATAAAAATGGTATTGGGAGTTTATTGAAATCCTGAATGTTAACAGCCGGTGCCAATAAGTGATTTAACATTAAGTCGATATTGAAACTGCTGTTCAATGATTTATTTAGTGAAAAAAACTTATTTTCCAGGGGAATGGAAAAAATGTATTTATCACTGAAAAGTTTTTCTTCGTAGGCAATGTGTTTTCTTTCCTGCTTGTCACTGATAAAGCTATCCCAATCCTGCTCAGAGATTAATTTTTCTATTGTTTCCGGAGAATATCCTACCGAATATAATGCTGCTATAATGGCGCCCATACTCGAGCCACCAATATAATCTATGGGCATATTAACTTCTTCCAGCACATTTAATAAGCCAATGTATGCAAATCCTTTGGCTCCACCTCCGCTTAAGACCAATCCTACTTTGGGGCATTTGAGTTCTTGCTCACCATTTGTTGTTTGACTAAATAGTAAACCTGAAAACAAATTGAATAGGATAAATAAGGGTAGTAGATTTCGATAATTCATAATTGATGAATTTAGCACAGTTAAAATTAGTAGTTATTTGTTTTCTGCAATAACCTTTTTATAAGCTTTCGTTTCAACAAATATTTCGTCTTTTAAGGGATTAAGCCTGTTTTTACGAATTTTGTTAAATTGATATATGGCAAGTACAGCATTTGCGACTAAAGCCACCAAGCTTGCAATAAAGAATGCTTTGGGATTATGAGTAGTTGGAACAGGTGCAATACGATCTGCAAACTGAGGAACTGTCATAACAAACATGATCCACAAAGCAAGTGTCGAAGCGCGATGCTGTAACCAGGCTCCTTTTTTAATAAAGAATGCTGGAATTGTACATGAAAGTAGCAATGCAACTCCACAATAAAAGGAGTGGTCAGCTATACAGTTGTAGGTATATGCAAAATTCCACAGATCATATGCAATAATCCATGCCCAGATCATATCCGGCCAGATCATATCTTTCGTCTTGTCTTTTGAAATTACGATCCCAAACCATCCGCAAATTGTTAGTATATTAAGTATCCCGGCAATACCATTCATGATATTCCAGGGGCCGGAAATGATCCACAGATTATCAACATATCCACCTTCCCATAACCCGTAGCTGTATACTTGAAAATCCCTGATGCAAGCCTCCAAAATGTTGATAGCAAGGATAGCTGCCGGGAAAACAAGCACCCATTTCTTTTTAGCTAACGAAGGGATATACCTGATAGCCATAAAACCTAAGACACCGGCTAATGCCGAATAAGTCTTCACCCAGTTAAACCATGTACCTGTACCATATTCATTTCCTGGTGCTGCTGTTTTTGGCCACACAAACAGGGTTAGTAAAACCGGAACAATTAAAAAAAGAACTATTCCACCCCATTTTGTAGTACGACCCAATTCATTAAAAGCCATTAAACCAAAAAGAACCATGGCCATTATAGTCCAACCTGATATTCCAGGTACTTCATAAAATAAACCCATAATTTTAATTATTAAATTTATATGTATTTTAATAATTCCTAAAAACAAAAATGTTTTAAACGTTTGCTTTAAATTTCATCAAAGCAGACGTTTAGGAATACTTTTATTGATTCGCTTTCTTAATCGATTGAAAACTTTTCAAGTCTGTATAAATTTCTTCTTTGAGTGGATTGCGTTTAGCTTTTACAATTTTGTATCCATGAAAGATGATAAGAGCTATATTTGCTAACAAAGCAATAGCACTTACCAGAAACAGGGCTGTTGTATTCTGTGATGCTTTCACTGCATACTTTGATGTATCGATAAATGCAGGAAAAGACATAACAAACATCATCCAAACAGCCAATGTTTGTGCACGATGCTGCAACCAAGCACCTTTTTTAATGAAAAATGCCGGGATTGTACAAGAAAGTAACAATATTAAACCTGCGTAAAAAGCATGGTCTCCAAGGGCATTATACACGTAAGCAAAATTCCAAAGATCATAAGCGATAATCCAAAACCAAAGTTGGTCGGCCCAAATCATATCTTTTTTCTTTCCCTTACTAATAAAAATGCCAGCCCATCCGGATATTGCCAATATATTTAAAATTCCAGCTATACCATTCATGATATTCCATGAACCACCGGTAATAACGACACCATCAACAAAACCATTTAAATTGTAACACTGAAAATCACGAATAACAGCCTCCAAAATATTGATAGCAAGGATAGCTGCCGGGAAAACAAGCACCCATTTCTTTTTAGCTAACGAAGGGATATA
>CAZWPU010000039.1:0-12136 GCA_964635605.1 uncultured Bacteroidales bacterium
TCGATAAACCATTTGGCCGAATCGAGTTTTTGTTTTACAAAAGATATTGCTTCTTTGTCGTTTTTTGTTTTTTGATCTTTACTCTTCTGGGCATATCCCTCCAGCATTTCAGTATATGTGCTGTTGAGCCTTAACTCAGGAACATTTTTGGCATTAAGCGATAGTTGCAGTTCGCCATCTTTATTATCTAATATAAAATCGGGAACAATGGTTTGGATTGCCTGGCTTTGTGTTTCGGAATAGCTGCTGCCTGGTTTAGGGTTAAGTTTTAAGATTTCGTTAATTGCTTTTTTTAACTCATTTTCAGAAATATTAAGCCGGGTAATAATTTTTTCATAATGTTTTTTGGTAAACTCCTGAAAATAATATTTGAGAATTTTACGCGCCAGCTGAATTTCCGGAATCTCCTGATTTCTATTTTCAATTTGTAACAATAAACATTCTTGCAATGTACGGGCACCCACTCCAACCGGCTCCATGTCCTGTATTATCTTTAACACTTCGAGCAGTTCTTCTTCGTTGGTTTCAATGTTTTGAGAAAAAGCCAAATCGTTTACAATGGCTTCTATCTTTCGTCGTACATAGCCGTCATCGTCAATGTTTCCGATTAAATATAAGGCAAGGATTTCTTCTTTTTCCGATAAATTCCTAAGCCCGATTTGGTTTTGTAAATGTTCATGAAAACTCGTACCTACCGAAAAAGGGATGTTTTCCTTTTTGTCGTCTTTTGAATAGTTATGGGCATTTAATTTATAGGAAGGGATATCCTCATCGTTCATGTAATCATCGATTGAAAATTCATCCGGATCGTTCTCGAGATTTTCTTCCGTAATATCTTCTTCCGGATCATTTAATAAATCTTCTTCATCTTTTCCTTCTTCAAGCACAGGGTTTTCTTCCAGCTCTTTTTTTATTCTTTGCTCGAGCTGGATCGTAGGGATCTCCAACAGCTTAATCATTTGGATTTGCTGTGGCGAAAGCTTTTGTAATAATTTTTGTTGTAAACTCTGTTTTAACATTTCCTGTGCAATAACTTGCTTAAATATAATTAAAATTCTGCATTTTTAGGTGTTCGTGGAAAAGGAATTACATCACGGATGTTTGCCATTCCGGTAACAAATAAAATTAATCGTTCAAATCCTAATCCAAAGCCGCTATGTGGTACCGTTCCAAACTTTCGGGTTTCAAGATACCACCACATATCATTTTCAGGAATATTTAATTCATTCATTCGATTTTTGAGTTTGTCATAGTTTTCTTCCCGTTGCGAGCCACCAATAATTTCTCCAATCCTTGGAAATAAAACATCAAGCGCACGAACAGTTTTTCCATCATCGTTTTGCTTCATATAAAAAGCTTTGATAGTCATTGGGTAATCAGTAACCATTACTGGTTTTTTATAATGCTTTTCAACCAGGTATCTTTCATGTTCCGATTGAAGGTCGGAACCCCATTTTACCGAAAATTCGAATTTTTGTCCCGAGTGGGTTAATACATCAATAGCTTCGGTATAGGTTATTCGTTTAAATTTATTGTTAACCACAAACTTTAATCGCTCAATTAATTCTTTATCGAACATTTTGTTTAAAAAGTCAAGATCTGCACTACAGTTTTCCAGTGCGTATGAGACAAGATATTTAAGAAAATCTTCGGCTAAGTCCATGTTATCATGAATATCATAAAAAGCCATTTCTGGTTCAATCATCCAAAATTCAGCAAGATGCCTCGGGGTATTGGAGTTTTCGGCTCTAAAAGTTGGGCCAAAAGTATATACATTAGATAATGCTGTTGCACCCAGTTCAGCTTCTAATTGTCCCGAAACGGTTAAATTGGTTTCTTTACCAAAGAAATCTTCCTCGAAATTAATTTTGCCCTTTTCATTTTTGGGAAGATTATCTAGGTTTAGTGTTGAAACACGGAACATTTCTCCCGCACCTTCTGCATCAGAACCAGTAATAATGGGAGTGTGTAAATAATAAAATCGTCTGTCGTTAAAATATTTATGGATGGCAAAAGCCATTGCATGTCTAACTCTGAATACTGCGCCAAAGGTGTTGGTCCTAAAGCGTAAATGAGCAATTTCGCGCAAAAACTCCATAGAATGCCCTTTTTTTTGCAAAGGATAGGTTTCGGGATCAGCCGTCCCATAAAGTTCTACCTCCTGTGCATGGATTTCAACATTTTGTCCTTTTCCTAATGATTTAATAAGCATTCCGTTTGCACTAATACTTGCTCCGGTAGTTATTTTTTTGATTAAATCTTCGTCAAAATTAGCGATATCAATAACGATCTGAATGTTGTTGATAGTGGAACCGTCGTTTAAAGCTACAAATGCAATATTTTTATTTCCTCGCTTGGTTCTTACCCAACCTTTTACATTTACTTCCCGGTCTAGTTCCGTAGATTGTAATAAATCTTTAATAAAACTTCTTCTTAACTCCATAATTTTAACGGTTATAATTTATAAACCACAAAAATAATATTTTTCGAGTGATATGAAATGACAAACCAATTATTATTGAATAAAACCGATAAAACAGCCTTGTTTTTTCAATATATTTTTTGTAAATTTTAAAAAATTGATGCCCCGCCTCAAGTCTGCCAGAAGGTCTTGATTTTCAAAGCAGATTGTAAAGTTAGAAAAAATAAAAAATGAGATATTATGGAAAAATGGACCATTAACATTAATGTTTTCGAAAAAAAGGAACTAAATAACAAGGTATCGTTTGTAATTAACGACATTGTTAATGAGTTTGACCACTTAATTCCATCGGGATCACCTATGGGATATAAACCGATTAAGTTGATTAATGACCTGGAAGCCGGACCAACCTTTTATTGGCCATTGGGAAAAGATTTTTATAAAATAGGATTAAATGTTTCGGGTGTTTATTATAATCAAATTGCTTTTCAATTCTCACAAGAGTTATCTAGAATTTATTGTGATCCGCGAATTAATAGCTGGATGATTGAGTTATTATGTCATATTGCAGCTTTATATGCGTTAGATTTTTTAGCTCACAAATGGGAAGAAAATCCGCCTAGTAAAGAGCTTGAAGATTACTGGTACAATTTTGATTCCTATAAAAGTAATTTGTTAGGTGCCGCTTTTAGTAAAGTTGATATGGTAAAATACCAGGTAGCCAACGAATGGGTCGAATATCAAGTAAATAAATTGAGAAAAAAAGATCATTTAAACAGAGGGAAATTATTGATTATTGCTTATGAGTTATTGCCGATGTTTAAAGAACACCCTGAAAGTTGGTCCATGTTGCCTTATGTTGGGAAAAGTTCTGTGCCTCCACCACCTGAGGATCCTAAAAGCCTTATCACGAATAGAAATACAGAACCAGATTTTGAAAAGCTAATAAGTATGCTTCCTAAAGAGCTAAATACTTTTGCCGAGAAATTTTTTACCAAAATTGGAGCAAAAGAATACTTATAACACTTATAATTGTTTGTGTAGCAATTATATTATTTGAACTCTAAAATTTATGGTTATGGAAGAACGTTTAGTTACCATTGCAATTCATAATTATCAGCGAGCCGAGATATTACGTACAAGGCTTGAGGCTGAAGGAATAAAATGCTATTTAAAAAATGTTAATCTTATTTATTCCTCCATTTCAGGAGGTGTTAAGGTACGTGTTAATTCCAATGATTTAGAAAGAGCATTGCGAATTGTAGAGAAGGTGAGCGAACAATTCCGGCATGAAGAAAAAGAAACAGATGAAACCGACTATAAAAATGTACAAAAAATATTTGTACCCATTGATTTTAGTGACTATTCGGTGAATGCTTGCCGTTACGCCATTGGTTTGGCTGAAAGGCTTAATGCAGAGATTAAGCTTTTGCATGTTTACTATAACCCCATTATCAACTCTATGCCACTGACCGATACGTATTACTACCAGGTAAATATGGATGAAATTATTCGTGAGATTGAGGTGCGTGCCAAAGAAAACATGGAAAGCTTTTATAATGATTTGATGGAAAAAATTGAAAGAGATAATATCGAAGGAGTTAAGATTGATTATGAGCTGATCAGCGGTATTGCCAGTGATGAGATTATTTCTAAAAGCGAAGAATATCAGCCCGAGGTAATAATTATTGGAACCAGAGGCCAGGGAGAGCGCGAAAATGATTTGATAGGTAGTGTAACCGCTAAAATTATTGAAAATGCTCAAAGACCCGTTTTAGTAATTCCCGAAGATTCTATTTATCAGGGAATTGCTACTATTAATATTATGTATACTACCGATTTCGATGAGTCGGATTACAAAGCAATTAAAAAATTAATGAGTATTGTTGCCCCTTTTGATATTCGTTTATATTGTGTGCATATTGGAACAACGGATTCAAATGTTTGGGATAAAGTAAAAATGGACAATCTTAAAACCAAACTAAAAGAGCAATATGGCGATTATGAAGTTGAATGTTCTATTATCGAAGAGGAGGACTTTTTAAAAGGAATACAGGAATTTGTCCGGAAAAAAAATATAGACATCATTTCGATGGTAACCCATAAAAGAGGTGTTATTTCAAAGTTATTTAATCCGAGCAAAGCCAGAAAAATATTGTTTCGTACAAATATTCCGTTTTTGGTTTTTCATTCGGATAAATAATTGATTAAAGCACTTGCAATAATTAAATCAACCTGGGTGGTAATTTTAATATTTTCACGATTACCAGCAACCAGGTTTATTTTTTGTCCTGCCTTTTCTGCCACACTTGCATCATCGGTAAATGATGGTTCAAATGGTTGCTCATAAGCTTGTTGTATGATTTTACCATCGAAAACCTGGGGGGTTTGAATTAATTTGAATGCTGTGCGATCAGCCGGTTTATTTTCATTGTTTGTTACAGACCGGATCGAGTCCACTAAATCAATACAAGGGACCCCGTTTTCTTTTTCTGCCGCTTTTTTAAAAACGTTCTGAATCGTTTGTTGACTAACAAGCGGGCGAACGCCGTCATGAATAGCTACAATCCCTTCTGAATCAATTTTTTTTAAGGCATTTTTTACCGAATGGTAACGTGTTTCACCACCAACCACGATTTGATGCTTAATGCTAAAAGAAAGTTTTTGACACAATTGTTTCCAGAATCTTATTTGATTTTTAGGTAAAGCAACCATGATTTTTATTTCCGGATTAAAGCGGTAAAAAGCCTCAATACTTATCATTAATAAAGGCGTCCCGTCTATTTCTAAAAATTGTTTCGGGGCATTACTCTTCATTCGTTTTCCGGAACCTCCTGCAACAATGATGGCAAATTGTTTCACAATGAATACGGAATTTTGTTTTTTCAAAGATAACGAATAACATCTAAATTTATTCCTGATTTAATCGCATTGTATAATATTTTAGATGAAATCATTAAAATATATTGCTAAAAAGAATAAAAATGTTTGTTGTGGAAAATTTTTTTGTAACTTTGCAAACCAAACGGTCGGTTTTATGAATACAACCAAAGAATATATTATTTTAACCTCGTTCAGGTTATTTCTTCAAAAGGGATATAAAGAAGTAACGATGAGTATGCTTGTGAAAGCAGCTGGATTATCCAAAGGTGCGGTTTATCACTATTTCGAGAATAAGGAACAGCTATTCAAAGAAACACTTGATAACCTGTTTTTTTCCATTTCACCCTTTTATCATGAGCCTGAAGAGGACTCCGAACAATCTTTTTACGATTGTATGTATCAATATATAAATAATATTAAGAAAATAAGTGAAAGGGTTCATCAATATATGGTAAGCGACACCTCCAAATTTTTTTACTATCGGTTAATGTTGGATGTTGCAAATTATGCACCTGATTTTAGAGTAAAAATCGAACAGGCTAATAAAAATGAATTGATTTTTTGGCAAAAAATTGTTCGTAAGGGAGTTGAGCGGGGAGAATTAAAAAAAGATCTAGACCAGGAAATATTAGCCCATCATTTTCATTGGTTACAAGGTGGTATTGCGGTTAATTCAATTTTTTATGGTGAAACAGATTCATTATATAAAAGCCTGGAAAAAGCGTTTGTTCATCTTTATCAAATGATTAAAAAATAAAAAATTTTTGTTCTAATTAACCCGATGGTTGGTATAAAGGGTGTTTAATTGTTCATTCTTTTTTTGTTTGTAAGCATACCGAACGGTCGGGTTTTTAAATATGAGATTATGGAAAATATTGAAAAAAGATTACAAAAAGTTCTTATTGATTATGGTGCAGACCAATCGAAAATATCGAAAGATGCCGATTATTATTTAGACTTAAATCTTGACATTTTAGATTTAATGGATTTAGCTCCAAAAATAAATAACGAATTTATGATTGTTATAAAGAATGATGAAATTATGAAAATGGAGAGAATTTCTGACACCATTTATTTTAAACTAAAAGATCAATGTTTTTATTCTCAAAGAGTTAGATATTAATAAAAAAATTACAATGCATAAATTAATTAAATATGGGGTTCGGTTAGGAGTATTTATTATTCCATTTATTCTTGTTTCCTGTGACGATTATTTCGAATATAGTCCGTATGCTGCAAATATAAAAAGTTCGTATAAAAATTTAAACACCCAAAATTTTAATAAGCTTTTTGCTAATTCAACGCCTAAAGACACCCTAAAGGTTGCGGTTTTTGCAGATTCACATTACAATTATAGCGAATTAAGTAAAGCCGTAGAAGATGTAAATAAACGATCTGATATTGATTTTGTTATTGTAAACGGAGACATGGCAGACCATGGTTATCTGAAAGAATACGAGCTTTTTCACGAAAAAATGGATAAACTGATCATTCCCTATTTTACAGTTATTGGGAACCATGACTATAGATCCAATGGTAGTGAAATCTATAAGCAAATGTATGGGCACCTTAATAAAAGTTTTGTATTCCAGGATAACTTTTTTATCCTTTTCGATGATATTTTTTGGGAAAGCAATAAAACACCGAATATGAGTTGGCTTGAAGCTCAGTTGAAAAGAGCCTACGCCGGAACTTACAAAAATATTTTTGTTTTATGCCATATTCCTCCTTATGGAGACCAATTTACGGATGAGTACGAAGTCTTATACCGCGAGATTATGTTGGAATACGATGTCGATTTATCCATTCACGGACATATTCATCGTTTTGAATATGGGAATTATTATAGTGATGAAATGCTTTACCTGTCTGTTGAATCGATTATGGATAAAGAATATGTTATTATTACTTCTTGTGATGATGAGGTAAAAGTAGAACAAATAAAATTTTAATATTTTAAAATGAGGAATAAAATACTACAAACTTTTTTAATTTTTGTTTTTACACAGGGATTCACCTTTGCTCAGGAAGATTTGAGTTTAGAAAGTACAAAACAAGAAAATAAATGGTATACTCCTGATTATCTTAAAATGCAGTTTGCCGGCAACATTGGTTTTGTATCTTTTGGAACAGGATACAGTTGGTGGAAAGAAAAGGCTCAAAGTGATATAATATATGGATATGTGCCCAAATATCGAGGAAATGCCAGAATACATACATTTACTCAGAAAAATTCATTCCGGTTGCTCAATTTTAATAAACCCGCATATGAATTTTCTATGTT
Organism: uncultured Bacteroidales bacterium; assembly: GCA_964635605.1. GTDB lineage: Bacteria > Bacteroidota > Bacteroidia > Bacteroidales > UBA12077 > UBA12077. Next base: position 7,590 of record CAZWPU010000039.1, read on the forward strand.
TACTGGTTTTTCTTTGAGCTTTGAACCTGGGCAAAATTCCTATGGAAAAATACCCAATAAATATCCGGATGGATATTATAGCCCGAATTGTGTTTATGCCTGCCTTTTTATGGGGAGTAAATTAACGTTTGATATTGGTGAAAAATATTATTTTGATTTTATTGAAACGTATTTTGAAATAAATACGCTTGCCGATTATGTTTTTTATAACCTTATTGCCGGAGAAGATCGAAGTTCAAAGATTTTTTCTTTTGCTCTAGGTTTGAATTTTTTCTTTCCTGACCAATAATTAAAACTAATTTCTAGAAATAATGAATCTTTTAAAAAATTTATATTGAGTCGGCATCATATAAATACCTTTTAATACTCCGTTTAGGGGTCTTTTTAAATTCTTCGGGCCAGATTTTTATTTTAGAAATCTGCATGTACTTTGCCAACGTTGAATTAATTTTATTTTTATACTCTTCCATCAATTCGTTTAATCTCGATTCACTTACTTTATCAATGTCAACCAACTCATAATCGGGATATATCAGAGTAACCAATTTGTTTTCTTTTTCAATCACAACAGATTCCTGTACATAAGCGAAGTTGTTTAATTTAGCTTCAATTTCTTCGGGATAAATGTTTTCGCCAGAAGCACCGACAATTACACTTTTACTCCGTCCCTTAATAAAAACATAATTTTCTTCATCCGTAATCCCTAAGTCCCCTGTATGTAACCACCCGTCCTTATCAATTGCTTGTTCGGTAGCTTCAACATTTTTATAGTATCCGTACATTACATTTTCTCCACGGACTAAAATCTCGCCCACCTCATTGTATGGATCTTTAGAATCAATCATGATTTCCAGGGTATCAACCATTTTACCGGAAGATCTGAATTTTGTTTTATCCCAGTTGGCATAACTAATTAAGGGACCACATTCGGTCATTCCATAACCTACCGAATAGTTAAATTTAATTTTATTTAAAAAAGCTTCTACATCTTTATTTAAAGCAGCTCCACCCAGAACTACCTCTTTAAAATTACCGCCAAACACTTCGGTAAGTTTATTTTTTATTTTTTGGTAGATGGCCTTATCAAGTAGAGGAAGGTTTAGTAAGAGCTGCATCGATTTTTTACCCAGAATGGGTAAAATTTGTTTTTTGTAAATTTTTTCAATAATCAATGGGACCGTAATAATAATGGCCGGCTTAACCTCCTGAAAAGCCTGTATTAAAATTTTAGGCGAAGGAGTTCTGGTTAAGAAGTGGATATGACAACCCACAGTGAAAGGCCACAAGAATTCAAAAGCACATCCATAGGTATGAGCTAAGGGAAGAAATGAAACAATATGATCGCCAGGATCTAACGGCATGTTTTTATGAGCAAAACGTACGTTTGCAGCCAGACTATTCAGCGGTAATACCACGCCTTTTGAAAATCCGGTTGTTCCTGAGGTATAGTTTAATACACCCACCTCTTCGTTGGATATTTCATCGAACGCTAATTTTGGGGCGGTTATTCCGCCGGGATAAAACTCTTCGTAGAGTTGATCAATTTTTTGTAATTTTTTGGTCACTTTTTCGTTTTCTCCCTCAACAAGCATTCTAAAATCGGTGAGTGAAAAGATTGCTCTTAGATTAGGCATACTGTTTTCGTCCAAATTTTCCCAAATCGGATCTCCGGTAAAAAGCACGATCGAATCCGAATGATTGATAATATGATGAACATCATTAGGAAGGAAATCAGGAAGTATGGGAACGACGACAGCGCCATAAGTTATGATAGCTAAATAGGTCATGGCCCAGTTGGCAGAGTTTTTTCCGATTAAGGCAATTTTATCGCCCTTTTTAACATTACATTCTTCGAACATAATATGAATCCGCACAATTTTTCTTGCTACTTCACCATAGGAGTAAATTTTTCCCTGGTAATCGGAAAGTGCCGGATAGTCCCAGTTTTTCTTTATGCTATCCTCAAAATATTTTATAATATTTTCTGGTATCATAACATCAACTTTTGATAAAACAAAGAATGTAAACTTAAAAAATAAAAGCTGTATAATCAAATAACTTTATTGAGATAATTTTAACAAAAAGAGGTATGTATTTGAAAATGTTTGCAATACATTTTTTATGATATTAATATAAATAAACCTTTTGATTATATTTTGTACATTTGCAGGTCTGAACATAAAAAAAATAATTAACATGGATAAGGTTGAACAGGCAAAGCAATTGGCAGAACAGTTAAAAAACAATTCTCCCGACGAAGTTTTGAAATTTGCCATGGATCAATATGGTCAAAAACTAGCTTTTGCAACAAGTCTTGGTGCAGAAGACCAGGTGATTACAGACATGCTTAGCAAAATCAATAAAAAGATTACCATTTTTACCTTAGATACCGGGAGGTTATTTCCAGAAACCTATGATTTGATTGAAAAGACATCAAATCATTATGATATTAAACTTAAAGCATATTTCCCAGACTATAAAAAAGTGGAAGAGATGGTTGAGGAGAAGGGGATTAACCTTTTTTATAGAAGTGTAGAAAATCGTGAAAGATGCTGTTCTTTGCGAAAAAAAGAACCGTTAAAAAGGGCGTTTAGTGGGTTGGATGCATGGATCTGTGGTTTGCGCAGAGAGCAATCTATTACCCGGATTAATAATAAAGTGGTTGAATGGGACGAGCAAAATGGGTTAATTAAAATCAATCCATTAATTGAGTGGACAGAACAAGAGGTTTGGGATTATATTAAAAAGCACAACGTGCCTTATAATGCATTGCACGATAAAGGGTTTCCAAGTATTGGCTGTCAGCCCTGTACCCGAGCGGTAAAGCCTGGCGAAGATATTCGTGCCGGAAGATGGTGGTGGGAAGAACCCGAAAAAAAGGAATGCGGGTTACATAATCGTCCTTCTGCAAAGCAGTAGTCGTTTACCTTTTATGTTGTATTGTGAAACTATTATTTCTGGATGGAAATATGATGAACAATGTCCGCAGAAAAAGTTTTAATACCTTTTCCTGCAAAAGACTTTCAGCAGATTAATACCCCTGATATATTTTGGTATATTTAATGAAAGCAACAGTTTGAATCTGACAGGAAGGAGTATCTAAAGGGTAAGTTCGTCCAACAAATTTTAAATTATGTCAAAAATATAAATGCTTTTGCATAAAAATTTTTAAAAAGGATTCATTAACTTTAAATTTAAAACGGAAAACTAAAATTTTACAAATGAATCGCCGATCACTTTTTATTAATATTTTTTTTGATTTTGTTGCTTTGTTTGTGGCCCTGGGCTTAATTTTATGGATAAAACCGGGTGATTCATTATCATATTTCCCCAAATATAACATTCCGCTGATAGTTTTTATTTCCCTTTGGATATTTATCTCTTTAGTATCTAAAAAGTATTCCGCGCCCCAACGGCTAAAACTTAGCCGTGCATTTATATATATTATTATTGTTAATTTATTTATTACCGGGATTATCACCCTGTTAATGTTTCTTTTTCAATCACAAAATTATTCCCGGTTAATTGTTTTTGGAACGATAGGTGTAACTGCAATTTTCGAACTTATTTTTGCATTTTGCGATTATTATATTTGTAATACCCGCTTAGGAGAAGATACGTCTAAGGTTTTTGAGCATTATCAACGAATTGTTGGTAGAGAAAATGATATCCCCAGGGCAGAGCCTTTTCCTCCGGAGATTACCCTCGAACCCGTTCCGGAGAATATTAAAGAGACTATTGTTGAAGAATCTGGTGAAGAAGTATTTCAATTTTTAACTGAAAACATTGACTTAAATATTCCAAACTATTCCCTACTGGCAACAACAACGCGCTTTAATGTAGATAAATTACCCGAAAAAACCTATCTTAAATTAGTAAACCTTAAACGGATTAATGATATTCGTTTTATTAATAAGTTTTTTGAATCGATCAATCGAAAGCTTATTGATGGAGGAATTTTTATTGGATGTGTAGAAACCAAAGACCAGCGCAAGAAACGTATTATGAGGAAATATCCGCCTGTACTCAATCGTTTTTATTACTTGTTAGACTTTATTTTAAAAAGAGTATTTCCAAAATTTAACCTTACCAAACGAATCTATTTTTTTCTTACACGGGGAAATAATCGGGTAATTTCCAAAGCCGAAACTTTTGGACGCTTATATTCTTGTGGGTTCCAAATTTTAAATGAGAAAGAAATAAATGGATGGCTCTATTTTGTGGCGCGTAAAATACGTAATCCGTATTACGATATGGAACCAACCTATGGGCCATTGGTAAAACTAGGCCGTATTGGGAAAAATGGAAAGATCATTCAAGTATATAAGTTTCGAACCATGCATCCTTATGCGGAATATTTGCAGGAATATGTTTATGAAAAATCAGCGCTTGAAGAAGGGGGTAAGTTCAAAGATGATTTTAGGGTAACTACCATCGGGAAGTTTTTTCGTAAATTTTGGATTGATGAGTTACCCATGCTTATTAATTTTTTTCGGGGCGAATTAAAAATTGTGGGTGTACGCCCTTTGAGTGAGCATTATTTTAGT
>CAZWPU010000040.1:0-6494 GCA_964635605.1 uncultured Bacteroidales bacterium
CTAACTAAAATATCGCCGTGGGTAATTTCTTTTTCGGTTAAAATACAAATGTCTATCGGATCTTTATCGCCTAATATTTTACTATTTCCTGTTTTTTCGGCACAAAAAGCAGCTACCCGATCGCCACTAAACGTTTGTGGAATAAAACCATATAACGCCGGCACTACATTCGAATATTTTTGTGGCCTGTCTAATTTCAAATAACCGCTTACTTTATCTACCTCATATTTAACGGTGTCGGTAGGCACCATTTCAATATAACAGGTTAATACTTCTGGAGCTTCTTTCCCAATTTCAACACCATGCCATGGGTGCGATTTATATCTTAATCCCATTAATTTTCCTACAATTGGATCCATTATCTTATTTCCCATAATATCTACTTATAAAAATTCAACAATTCTTTCTAAACGATTCCCTCGAGAACCTTTTATTAATATATTGGACCCTTTAACTGGGTTTTTGTTCAACCAATCTATGAATAAATCAACATTAGCAAATTGTAAAACATTATCACCTACTTTTAAAGAGGCAAAGATATCTCCCACTAAAATAATATTTTCGTAGTTTTTAGTATCAATTATGTTAATCACTTCATAATGATCGTTAAGGGCATTATCGCCTAATTCAAACATGTCGCCTAAAATTAAACTTTTATGGGGGATATCTAATTGTTCAAAATTTTTGATAGCGGCTTTCACACTGGTTGGATTTGCATTATAAGCATCTAAAAACAAACTATTATTCTTGGTTTTAAAAAATTGAGACCTATTATTATCTGGTTTATACCGCTCAATAGCTTTAATTATTTTTTTATCATCAACGTTAAAGTAATTACCGATAGCAATGGCAGTTAAAACATTACCTATATTATAAGCGCCAATAAGTTTCGTTTCTATGGTATATGATTTCTTTTCAATGACAGCTTCCAGCTTTAAAAATATCCCATTTTTTTTAATAATCCCATAAACCTTTGATTCATTTTGATCGCCATAAGAAACTGCATTATTATTACCAATAATTAATTGGGATACTATTTGATCATTTGCATTATAAAATACTTTTCCTTTTTTTTGTGCTACATATTCATACAATTCATTCTTGGTTTTAATAATATTATCGAAAGTACGAAAACCTTCAAGATGAGCTTTCCCAATATTTGTAATTAAACCATAATCAGGATCTGCAATGGTGCATAATTGTTTGATTTCTCCCAGATGGTTAGCTCCCATCTCCACAATACCCAACTCAGTTTTTTTAGTAAAAGAGAGTATCGTTAAAGGTACTCCAATATGATTATTTAAATTCCCTTGCGTATATGCTACGTTATATTTCTCTGATAATACAGAAGCTAACAACTCTTTTGTTGTAGTTTTTCCATTGGTCCCCGTAATTCCGATAATAGGAATTTTTAACTGCTGCCTGTGATAATAGGCCAATTGTTGTAGTGTAGAAAGTACATCTTCAACAAGAATAAATTTTTTACTTTTAAAAAATTTAGGATTATCGATTATAGCATAAGCACAGCCGTTCTCAATCGCTTTTTGAGCAAAAATATTACCGTCAAAATGTTCACCTTTTAAAGCAAAAAATAATCCATTTTTTGGAGCGAATCTACTATCAGTAGTTATTTGCGGATGCCTTTGACAAATCGAATATAATTCTTCAATTTTCATTACTCATATTAAATAAAAAACCTCATCAATGAATGAGGTTTTCTTATTTTTAAGAAAATATTTAAAATAAATTTCTTCAAAATTTATTATTTCATTCCACTGGGACTTCCTACATTAGTCATTGCACATCTAAATCCTAAATCATCTTTTGATTTCTCTTCATCCAAAAATCTTCGAGTAGCTGGATTTAGCCAATAAACTCTGTCTCTCCAGGAACCACCTTTATAAACTCTTACTTTATCCGTAATTAATGAAGTCCAGTCACCTTCTTCTTTAGAGTACATTTCACCAGTAGAAACAGCTCCTCTCGCAGCTTCCTGATTTTCAAAATCTATTCGAGATTGTAAATCACCGTCTCGATAATTCCTGTAATCTGCTTTATTATAATTATCTCTTGAGGCAGCTTCTTCTTCAGTTATCGGCCGTTTTTTTAATCTTCCTAAACTATCTTTTTGTGCTATACTACCATCTTCGTTTTCAACTAGTTTTTCAAAGACATTTCCCCGATAAGGATTGAAATCATCAATATCTTCATACGAAAGTGGTCTATATACATCTGCCACCCATTCGTTAACATTACCGGCCATACAATATAATCCATAATCATTTGGCCAGAATGAAGTAACAGGAACCGTTATAGAACCATTATCATTTAAATCCCCAGCTGTTCCCATCATATCACCTCTACCTCGTTTAAAGTTAGCCATCATTGTTCCTTGCTTTTTACCTTCAGGAAAGCGAACATTATGACCATCCCAGGGGAACATTCTTCTTTCATAAATACGCTCATCATATGTATTACCAATAAGTGCTACAGCAGCATATTCCCATTCGGCTTCTGTTGGGAGCCTGTATCGTGGTAAAATTATACCATCTTCAAGGGTTACAATCCGGCTTTCCTCGTTTGGATCTAATGAAGGAAGGTTTTCTATCACCAATCCTTCATACTGACCTGCTAAATATGCTTCCGTATTAAAATTTTCTCTTCCTACTTGATTTGGGTCTAAATCCAAAATTCCTTCTTCAATAAGTCTCATCTCATTTACCCGGTCGGTTCGCCAAACACAATAATCATTGGCCTGTAACCAATTTACTCCTACCACAGGATATTCATTATATGCCGGATGGCGGAAATAATATTGCACATAAGGCTCGTTATATGCTAATGCACTTCTCCAAACTAAAGTATCGGGTAAAGCATTTCTATGTACTTCTGGATAATCAATAAATACACGTTGAATCCAATGCAAATATTCTCTGTAATCAACATTTCTGACTTCTGTTTGATCCATAAAAAATGAAGAAACTGTTACTCTACGAGGAACATTATTCCAGTCGTAAGTAATATCCTGAGCAGTTTGTCCCATAGTATAAGTACCGCCTTCAACTTTTACTAAACCTGGGCCAGGTTCCTGTTCATAACCTGTTTTTACTTCAAAGCCTCCGTTATCCGGATTATTATAAGCCCATCCAGTAGTTGGTGACTGATCTCTACCACCTCCACCAACAAGTCCACAACCAGTAAAAAATAACAGGCCTGTAAATACTAAAAAGGAAATTTTAAATCGTACATTCATGGTAATATAATTTTTTGAGTCAAATATAATAATTTTTATTGTTCACAATACAAGATTTAACACAAATATAACTAAAATCTTGGACATTTTATTGCCTTAATTTTTCTCTTCTTGCTTTTATACTTAAAAAAGTACAAAAAAGTTACCTCATGAGCCCCTGAAATTATTCCTTCATGGTTATTAAAATTAAAAGGGATATCATAACTATATGCGAACATGGCAATATCAGTAGAATAGCCAAGCATTAAAATAGTTCCTGTAAATTTAAAATTTGTATTTGTTTTTCCCCATAATCCCATGGTAAAATTATCTTTATTTAAATATAACCCAATATTTATTTTTGATGAGGCATTCTGTTGTTGAATAATAAAATTTGGAGACAATGTCATATGCACTCTGTGCAAACTATTGTAAAAAGGGATTTCCATTCCTCCATGCAATGTATATTTTCTTCCTATAATACCAGGTTCAGATGTGCCTAATGAAATAACCGGTTTTGTAAGATGATCGACAGAAAGACCTATATAGTAATTATTATACCAGCTTAAAATACCCGCCGAAAAATCAAAGAACTTAGAACTTTTATATAATCCAATCTCTGGGTCAAGCATATCAAGGTTACGTGCATCAACAGTATTCATCTGATAACTTGCTTTTAATCCGGCGTTTACAGTCCATCGATGGTTTATTCGAAAATTATATGCATAAATTAAATTTATTCCCAATTCGTTAATTGCCCCCTGAGCCTGTCGATCATTCATAATCTGTAAACCAACACCTCCACTTAAATCTTCTATGTATTTGTCAAAAGAAGCACTGTAAGTGGTATAATCTCCATACGATACAGGCATTAAGGTACGATAATTAAGCGCAATACGAGCATACTCTTCAGATCCAGCAAAAGCAGGATTTAAATAGAGTGGATTGGCATAATATTGAGAGAATTCAACATCTTGAGAAAACCCTACTATACAAATAAAAATAAACCATAAAATAAATAATCCTTTTTTCATTCATCCAATATTCATATGCCCATTACAATAATACAAATTAATTAATCGTTTATTTTCATATTATGCTAATAACGAAGAATAAAAAGTTATATTACTAATTTGAAACAATCCTAAGATTAAAATTTAAATCCTTTTCAATAAAGTTTTGTTTCTTTGCATAAAAATAATAAAGTCTAATGAAAAGAACACTCGTATTCTCCCTTTTATTTTTTTTGTATTTTACATCCATTGCACAAAATAGTATTTTAAAAAGATCAATTCAATGGGAAAAACCTCACAAAATTTCTCAATATTATGATATCTCCCAAAAAGATTTGGATACAAAAAAATTCCTGTTTTTTGAAAATGCACATTACTATAACCATAATACCCTGCTTCCGTATTATTTTGAAATTATAAGTGTTAATTCTTTAAATGCAAAAGTTAAGATCACCAATTTGCAATTTGAACCTTTATCAAAAAACGAATTAGCCTATTTGCAGTACCCTGATTCAATTCCTCAAAAACTATTTTATGAATCGGAAATAAAATACTCCCGAAACCAGGCTTTTTTGCAATTTAATTTATTGCCTTTAAGAAAAAATAGTTCGACAAATCAATTGGAAAAAATGGTTTCTTTTTCTATTGAAATTGTTGCAGGGAGTTCTTCATCACAAATAGATACCAAAAAAACAAAAGCTTTTACAAATCAATCGGTACTTAAAAGCGGAAAATGGGTTAAAATAAAAATTAAGGAAACAGGGATTTATACATTAACCTATAATGAATTAATAGAGCTGGGTATCGATGATCCTTCCAAATTAAAAATTTATGGGAATTCTGAAGGAATGCTATCTCTTTCAAATATTGAGGAATGTCAGGATGATTTATTTTTAAATGCCATTTATTTTGAGAAGGGCAGTGACGGAGTCTTTAACCAAAACGATTATATATTATTTTATGCAAAAGGGCCCGATCAATGGACGTATAATGAATCGGAAGATTTTTACTCCTGTACCAGACATATTTATTCTGACTACAACTACTTTTTTTTAACATCAAATAACAACCCAAATAAAGAAATAACAACACTAAGCAGCTCATCACAGCCAATAAATGAAACGATAACAACCTTTACAGACAATATCCATTACGAAAATAACAGTATAAACTTAATTGAATCGGGACAGTTATGGTTTGGCGAAACCTTTGATGTAACAACGAGCTATTCATTTGATTTTAATTTTCCCAACTTAATAAAAACAGAACCAATAAAAATAAGAACATCCCTGGCGGCCCGTTCTTCCTCTAACTCTTCGTTTACTATAAAATCAGGAGCACAAACTATTGCTAATCCTCAATTTGATCCAGTAAATATGAGTTCATATACATCGACTTATGCGGTTAGAAATATAATTACCGAAGATTTTTCAAGCAATAACGATGATTTTACAATAACGATAGATTACAATAAACCATCGGCATCATCTAAAGGATGGCTCGATTACATAACACTTAATGCCCAAAGGCAGCTAAATATATCAGGAGATCAATTAACATTTAGTTATTATAATGCCGATGTTGTAGAAAAAACAATTGAATTTCGTATTCAAAACGCCTCTGAAGCTACAAAAATATGGAAAGTTAATACACCCACAACACCAAAAAATCTTGAAAAACAAATCGTTGCATCAAATACAATTTCTATAAAAGTAATGGTTGAACCTGGATTAAATGAGTTTATTGCTTTCAATCCGGAAAACTCATTAAACCCAGAATTGGTTGGTAACGTCTCTAATCAAAATCTACATGATTTAGGTCATAGCGACATGATTATTGTTACTCATCCCGATTTTATCAGTCAAGCACAAAGCATTGCAGATTTACATTCTTCAGAAGATGGATTATCGGTAGCCATAACAACTCCCGAACAAATTTTTAATGAGTTCTCATCTGGAACACCCGATGCAACAGCCATTCGAAATTTTGTTCGAATGATCTACCAAAGGGCAACGACTACGGATACCCTTAAATACTTACTTCTTATGGGCGATGGATCATACGATCATAAATCAATTACTGAAGCAAATATAAACTATGTAATGACCTACCAATCAGAAAACTCATTAACACCAACCTCATCATTTGTTACCGATGACTTTTTTGGATTGCTTGATGCCACTGACAATATTGAATTATCTAACTCAGGATTAGTAGATATTGGAATTGGCCGATTACCTGTAAAATCA
>CAZWPU010000040.1:6594-11903 GCA_964635605.1 uncultured Bacteroidales bacterium
TTTAATTACACTGGACATGGAGGTGAAAATGGATTGGCACATGAACGAATATTAACCATCGATAATATCAACTCATGGAAAAATAAAAATAAACTAGCTGTATTTATGACAGCAACCTGCGAATTTAGCCGATTTGATAATCATAAGTACGTTTCTGCCGGCGAAAGAGTTTTACTTAATCCAAATGGAGGTGGTATTGCTTTATTTTCTACTACACGATTAGTTTACTCAAGTCCCAATTATACATTAAATAAGAATTTTTTCAATCATGTATTTGAAAAAGATTATAAAAATAATTATCATACCCTGGGTGATGTAATGCGATTAGCAAAAAACACTTCAGGAACAGAGAATAATAAACGGAACTTTACCCTTTTGGGCGATCCTGCTTTAAAAATACCTTTGCCAAATTATACCATAATTACCGACTCAATAAATCACAAGGATGTCTTAAATAACACGGACACCTTAAAAGCCCTTAGTAAAGTTACTATACACGGGCATATTGCAGACGAAACAAAAAATATTATTACCAATTATAATGGATTAGTTTATCCGATGGTATTGGATAAAAAAAGAACCATTACCACTTTAGGAAATGATGGAGGAATACCCATGGATTTCCAAACACAAAATAATATCCTTTATAAAGGAAAAGCCAGTGTTACCAACGGGCGCTTTCAGTTTAGCTTTGTGGTTCCCAAAGACATTTCGTACAATTACGATAACGGAAAAATAAGCTATTACTCCCTAAGCTCATCTTCTGATGCCAAAGGTTATTTCAACGATTTTATCATCGGCGGGACGGACAATTCGGCTCCACCCGATAATGTCGGACCTCAAATAAAATTATATATGAACGATGATAGCTTTGTTTCGGGTGGTGTTACCGACCAAAATCCAATATTATATGCCATTTTATCCGATAGTAGTGGAATAAATACAGTTGGAAATGGGATTGGCCATGATATTACAGCTATACTGGATAATAACACAAGCGAAATACTGGTTCTAAACGATTATTATGAATCAGATGTAGATGACTATCAAAAAGGGAAAATTGAATATTTATTTAACAAACTGGAAGAAGGTGAACATCAACTAAAAGTTAAGGTTTGGGATGTTTATAATAACTCATCGGAAGGGGTACTGGATTTTATGGTTGCTGAGTCGGAAAAACTTGCCATAAAAAATTTACTGAATTATCCGAATCCCTTTACCGATCAAACTGCTTTTTATTTTGATCACAACCGACCCAATGAAATGTTGGAAACAATGATACAAATTTTTACCGTTACCGGTAAACTAGTAAAAACAATACACGCTACAATAAATTCAAGTGGATTCCGTTCTGATCCTATATATTGGGACGGGTTGGATGATTTTGGCGATAAACTAGGTAGAGGTGTATATATTTACCAGCTAAAAATTAGAACTTTAGATGGAGAAAACGTAACCAAAATCGAAAAACTAGTAATACTCAAATAATTTATTTTTTATTGTATAACAGCAAATAATTTTATATTTGCATCGCTTATTTTTAAGAACTTAATGATGAAAAAAATATTAACGGCAGTAACTTTTTTAACGCTATTTTCAGGAATAATTTCAGGTCAAACAATAGACAAAAAAGATTTAGTTGGCTCTAATAATCCCCTCGAATATTCCGCATCGTTTTTAACCATTGCACCAGATTCACGTGCAGGAGCTATGGGAGATGTTGGCGTGGCATTATCTCCGGATTATAATTCTATGCACTGGAATCCTGCTAAATATGCATTCATTGAAAGTGATATGGGAGTTGCTGCATCGTATACCCCATGGCTCAGAAATTTAGTTAATGATATTAACCTTGGATATGTCTCATTTTACAAAAAAATTGATAATGTACAAACGGTAGCCGCAACATTGCTTTATTTTGATTTGGGAGATATTCAGTTTACCAACGAATCGGGGGAATATAACGGACAACATTCTCCTTATGAATTATCTCTTGACGTAGCTTATGCAAGAAGTTTCTCTGATAAAATTTCCGGAGGGATTGCTTTTCGATATATCCGTTCGGATATTACCGGAGGTGCCCTGGTTGGCGACATGGAAACAAAAGCAGGAAATGCTGTTGCTGCAGATATCTCAATGTATTATGTTAATGATGATTTGAGATTAAACGATAATAACGCAACATGGTCTGCCGGGATTAATATTTCAAATATTGGTTCTAAAATTTCGTATACCGAAATTGAAAAAGATTTTTTACCTGCTAACTTAAAAATTGGAACAGCACTTAAATACGAAATGGACGATTATAATTCGTTAACCATTGCATTGGATTTAAATAAATTTCTAGTGCCTACCCCTGAATATGCATTAAATGACAGTATTCTATTCGGGAAAATTTCTGATGTTTCGGTTGCCGAAGGAATGATTCAATCGTTTTATGACGCCCCGGGTGGATGGGAAGAAGAATTACACGAAATTAAATACAGTTTCGGAGCTGAATATTGGTATGCCAATCAGTTTGCTGTGCGTGCCGGATATTTTCATGAACATGAAACCAAAGGAAATAGAAAATACTTTACCGTGGGTGCAGGATTAAGGTTGAATGTTTTTACCATAGATTTTTCTTATCTTATCCCCCTTAAACAAAACAATCCGCTGGCAAATACTGTTAGATTTACCTTAGGTTTGGATTTTCAGGCTTTTAGAGAACAACAAAACAACTAATAGACATGAATTTTCGTATTGGTTACGGATATGATATACATCGCCTGGAAAAGGGACAAGAACTAATACTGGGAGGCATAAAAATTCCTCATGATAAAGGATGTATTGCCCACTCCGACGGAGATGTTTTAATCCATGCAATATGTGATGCACTTTTAGGAGCAGCAGCTTTACGCGATATTGGATACCATTTTCCGGATACGGACAACCAGTATAAAAATATCGACAGTAAAATTTTACTTAAAAAAACCATTCAGATTTTACATGATAATGGCTACTCTTTAGGAAATATAGATTCAACCATTTGTTTGCAAAAACCAAAAATACAGGATTTTATTCCTGAAATGATTCAAACCATAGCTTCTGTTATGAATGTAGCTAAAAGTAAAATATCAATCAAAGCCACTACTTCTGAAAAGCTTGGTTTTATTGGTGAAGAAAAAGGAATTGCAGCTCACGCCATGGTACTTATCGAAAAAGCACCTTAATACAACATTTTTATTATTCCCATATTTTTTATATCTTTCAGCTAAATTTTATTTTGATAAAGTTCAACTAATCAGTTATTTATCTTATAATTAGAAATACAATCAAGGATGAAGAAAACACTTGTTCTGGGGGCAAGTCCCAATCCCATAAGATTTTCGCATAAAGCTGTAAAAAGCTTGGTAAGACATGGACACGAAGTAGTTCCTATAGGAAATCGTGAAGGTGATATTATGTGGCAAAAAATTATTGTTGGAAAACCCAAGATCAAAGATATCCATACGATTACAATTTACTTAAACCCTAAAAATCAAAAAGAATACTACAAATATATTTTCAGCCTTAAACCCAAACGAATTATTTTTAATCCTGGATCTGAAAATCAAGAACTCATAGGACTTGCCATGCAAAAAGATATTGATGTTACAATTGCCTGTACCCTAATTATGCTAAACAACAATCATTATTAATGATAACAAACATTACTAATTTTGAACAATTTAATGCAGCTAAAAAAAACAAAGGCTGTTTAATATACTTCTCACACGAAAAATGCAATGTCTGTAAAGTATTAAAACCTAAAGTACATCAACTACTTACAGATTTTTTCCCAAAAATAAAAATGTTTTACTGCGATACCGAATTATATCCAGCAATTGCAGCACAAAACGCTATTTTTACAGTTCCTACCCTCATTATTTTTTTTGATGAAAAAGAATTTTTTCGCAAAAGCAGAAACATTGGACTACATGAATTAAAAAACGATCTTGAACGACCCTATTCAATTATGTTTCAATAATTTAACTTTATTTTGTGAAAAATTTCTAAGAATTTATCCGTAGTTTTTTACAAATATTTGTAACTTTCTTTCAGGTAAAATTTTATGTAATTGGCTGACAATGAAAAAATATTTAAACAATATTTTTAATCGTAAAAAGCATAAGGAGGGAAAAAATTCCACTGATGATTTTCATGAACCACCCTCAGGACTCCAAAATTTTCTATTAGAATTAGGTGGCTTGAGTCGATTTACGGGCAATTTTTTCAGAGAACTATTCAACTACCCTTTCGAAATTAAAGAATTCTTAAAACAATCTTACCGGATGGGGCTAAGCACCTTACCGCTAATTGGCATTACCGCGTTTATTATGGGGTTAGTATTAACCCTGCAATCGCGACCTGTACTGGTTGATTTTGGAGCCGAATCCTGGCTACCAGGAATGATTTCTGTTTCCATCGTCCGGGAAATTGGCCCCGTAATTACGGCATTAATTTGTGCCGGAAAAATTAGTTCAGGAATTGGTGCAGAACTGGGCTCAATGCGAGTAACCGAACAAATTGATGCCATGGAAGTTTCTGGAACCAATCCCATCAAGTATTTAGTAGTTACACGCGTTTTGGCAACAACTTTTATGATTCCTATCCTCGTTTTTTATTCCGATGCCATTGCTTTTTATGGTTCCTATGTTGCCGTTAATATGCATGGATATATCTCTTTACAACTTTTTATTACACAAGCTTTTGACACATTACATTATTTTGATATTATTCCGGCAACCATCAAAACATTTTTTTTCGGATTTGCTATTGGTATTATCGGATGCTATAAGGGGTATTACTCTAATAAGGGAACCGAAGGTGTTGGCAGGTCAGCAAACTCAGCAGTGGTTATATCATCGCTGGTAATTTTTATTATCGATTTAATTGCCGTTCAATTATCAGAAATAATTCATATTTTCTCTATATAATATGGAAAAAAATAAACACATATTAAATAACACGAATAACGATTATGTAGTAGAGATTGAGCATTTGCAAAAATCATTCGAAGGAAGAATGATTCTTAAAGATATTAATTTAAAGGTAAAAAGAAGCGAGAATGTAGTAATCCTTGGGAAATCAGGTATAGGGAAATCAGTATTAATAAAATGTATTGTTGGTTTAATATACCCGGACAAGGGTTCAGTAAAAGTTTTTGGGAAAGAAGTAACCCCAATGAATCATAAAGAGTTAGATGAAATGCGTACTCGTGTAGGATTTATTTTCCAAAGCAATGCATTGTACGATTCAATGACCGTTCGCGAAAACCTTGAATTTCC
>CAZWPU010000041.1:0-11820 GCA_964635605.1 uncultured Bacteroidales bacterium
GTGCCGACTCTACAGGACATGGAGTTCCCGGAGCATTCATGTCTATGATTGGAACCACTTTAATTAAAGATATTTGTTCGCGTTCGGATGTAGATTCTCCATCGGAGGTCTTAAAAAGATTAGATAAAGAGTTGCAAGGAACGTTAAATCAAAATGTTGAAGCCGAGCGTGCCAACGATGGAATGGATATTATTGTTTGTGAAATTGATGTGAATACACATTACATGAGGTTTTCATCCGCTATGCGTCCAGTGATTTTATATAAAAATCAGGAGCTACAGTATGTTCGTGGAAATAAAGCATCAATAGGAGGAGATCCAAAAGCAGAAAAGCAGTTTGAAAATATTGGCTTCCAATTGAATAAAGGCGATATTGTATATATGTTTTCTGATGGATATCCCGATCAGTTTGGCGGCCCAAGAGGGAAGAAGTTTAAAATGGATCGGGTAAAAAATATGTTGGCTGATGTATGCGATAAGCCTATAGATGAACAGCAAGAATATGTTGCTAAAACTTTTGACGAGTGGCGTGGCAGGTTACAGCAAGTAGATGATGTGTTGTTTATGGGCGTTAAAATCTAACTATTCTGTCTTTCTTTCTCGTCAATATTAATGATATTGTGGATAATTGCATATATGGTTAAACCCGGAACGGTTTTAATACCCAACTTCCGGGTTATATTTTTTCTATGAGTTACAACTGTATGTGTACTTATAAATAGTTTGTCGGCAATTTCTTTATTGGTATACCCTAGGGCAATATATTTTACAATACTGGCTTCTCTACTGCTTATTTTGTCCTGTTTTTTATGCTTTTTCTGATGGGCCTCTTTTTGCCCGATTAAATGGTTTAATTTATTTAAAATAGCACTTTGTGTATCCTCGTATTTGATCGTTTCGGCAAATTGTGCATTTGTTGAGTCCTGATGCGGATTACTTATTAATGCAATGGTACGGGTTTTACATACATGTTTTAATACATCTTCAATTTTGCTATTTTGAATAATCTTAGGATTAATAATAATAAAATCTGTATCGGTATTTTTTAAAATTTTTATGGCTTCGTCTTCAGAATCTATGCTATGGATTATTCTGGTTGAAGGAATTTTAGAAATAACTGCAGCCAGTCCTTTTCTCACAAGGAATGATGGATCGCATATAATAAAAGATATATTAGCCATTGGTTTATTTTTCTGAAAATCTTTTTCGAATTACATTTTCCATTGCTCGAATTTTTGGAACCAGTACTTTATCTTCTATTCTTGCATGATCATTTAAATCTTGTTCAAGCGAAAAAAGTTCATTGAGCAGTTTGTTGCAAAGCTGAAAATTTTTAGGTTGAGGTAAATATTTTATAATTATATTTTTCAGGTCGAATAATTTTTCTTCAATATTATCATGCTCATTCTCAAATATGTCTATCGAGTAATTTTCCATGAGTTTTATGGTTTCCTGGTCTGTTTTGTTGCCATTAAATGCCTTTTCAATAGACAGGGTGTATGGAAAAACTATTTTGTCTTCACGTTGGGTGTGGTTTAACAACTCTTGTTTATAATTGTTAAAAAATTTTTTAAGTAAGTTAAGATTACTTTTCTGAGTGTAACAATTATCTACCATTTGCTCCATTAAGGACTCTATTTCAGGAACTTTTACCTGATGGTAATAATCGTGGGTTTTCTTTAAATAATCATTGATTAGTGTTATGGAAAATGATTGAAGATGTTTTTTAGGGAAATAATCTTCGTTTGCAAAGGTGTTTATTATTTCAAGAAAAAAATCCAGGTCAACCTGATGTTGTTGACAAACATCTTCAATGGTTTTGTCGCCAAAACCCAATTCAATACCAAAACGGTTTAAAACCGTAAGTGTACTGTAATTCAGGTGAATTACATCGGCCATTTTATTCTCTTTGGTAATAATCATTATGTATTATTTTTCAAATGATAATTGAATAACAAAAGTAGATACTAATTGTTAAATCCATTCAGAAACAATTATTTCAGGGGTTGTTTCTGTGTTGCTTTTATGATTAGCTCGATCGTAAATGTAAAAATCAAATTTTAAAGTATCGTAATTGAAATCAGTAAAGTATAATTTTATTTCGATTTCGCCTTTTAAATATTCACGATAAACACCACCTTCCAAATATGGAATAATATAAGTTATGGTAGTGTCGCGAACAAATTGATTGTTCTCTTTATAAAATCTGGTAATAAACGTGTTATAAGCTTCTGTTGTGGTTGTGTCGTTTGCTGTTTCTACATTAGGATCATTCCCAATATCACCATCTCCATCGGTAAAAGTAAATTTTAAATGGCCAATGGTATTCTCAAAATCATTTTCTGTTTCTTCGGCCATTGTAAAACTTTTATACTTTATCTCCGGAATATCCGAATATTGATCTTCCTTTTCGCAAGAGACCAATAGAATCAGGAATGAGATTAGGTATAAAATTTTAGCACTCATGGGACTATTTTTTTCTCATATAAATCTGTACAGGGGATCCGGCAAAATTAAAATGATGCCGGAGTTTATTTTCTAAAAAACGTTTGTAAGGTTCTTTTACATACTGGGGTAGATTACAGAAAAATGCAAATGCCGGATAAAATGTACCCAGCTGCGTAATATATTTAATTTTTACATATTTTCCCTTAACCGAAGGAGGTGGATAATTTTTAATTTCTTCCAGCATTATTTCATTAAGTTTTGCTGTGCTAATCTTTTTCTTTCGGTTATCATAAACTGTTTTCGCCTCTTCTAAAACTTTATGAATTCTTTGCTTGTTTACTACCGAAGTGAAAATAATGGGAACATCTGTAAAAGGTGCAATTTTTTGTTTTATCTGCTCTTTATAGATTTTTGATGTATTATTTTCTTTTTCAATTAAATCCCATTTATTGATTAAAAACACCAGTCCTTTTTTGTTTTTTTGAATGAGTTTTAAAATGTTAAGATCCTGGGATTCAATGCCGTGTGTTGCGTCAATTAAAAGTAAGCAAACATCTGCTCTTTCTATGGCTCTTATGGAGCGTAATACCGAATAATATTCGAGGTTTTCGTTTACTTTTCCTTTTTTTCTTAATCCGGCGGTATCTACTAAGTAAAATTCATGATCATATTTGTTATACTTGCTATAAATAGAATCACGGGTAGTTCCTGATATCGGAGTTACAATATTTCTTTCTTCACCAATAAGTGCATTGATTAACGAAGATTTCCCCACATTGGGCCTACCTACTACTGCATATTTAGGAATATCTTCTTTGTCCTCCTCGTTGTTTTTTACATTTTTAATTTCGGTAACTACCTTATCGAGGAGTTCTCCTGTTCCACTTCCGTTAATTGCCGATACACATATAGGGTCTCCCAGGCCAAGTTTGTAAAATTCATGGGATTCAATAATTCGTTGGTTATTATCCACTTTATTTACAACTAAAAAAACTTTTTTATTAGTTTTTCTCAATATTTCGGCCATAGCCTCGTCCAGGTCAGTAATCCCATTGGTAATATCAACCAAAAAAATGATTACATTAGCTTCGTCAATGGCAATATCTACTTGTTTTCTTATTTCTTCTTCAAAAACATCATCGGAGTTTCGTACATATCCTCCGGTATCGATTACCGAAAATTCTTTACCTGCCCACTCGGACTTGCCGTATAACCTGTCGCGAGTAACTCCACTAATTTCGTCAACAATAGCTTGCTTGGTTTCTGTTAACCGGTTAAACAATGTTGATTTGCCTACATTAGGCCTTCCTACAATTGCAACAATCATTTTTTATTGGGTATTAATAAATTAATTTTTCTATGATCTTATCCAGATTCTCAATGATTTTTTTTGCTTCTGTTATAAGCTGATTCCTCTGGGTTTTCAGATTTTTTTCTTTTATCTCGTTCAGATTTTTTAGTCGTTCTAAAGTTTTAAAGGTATTATGATGACATTCCCTTAAATTATAGGCAAAATCATCATTTTCTTTTGAATCCATTGCAGCAATAAATTTAAGAGAAACAGCCCCAGTGTATTGTTTTAATTCACCAGTATTGAACGGAGGCCCGATTTTATCCAAACTTTTTATAAAACCTAAACCTTTTACAGCAAAATTATATGTTTTATCCTCGAGCTCTTGCATTAATATGTTATTTTAGATGTTATAACCAAAATCTTTTAGGTTTTTTTCTTTATCTCTCCAGTCTTTACTCACTTTCACAAAAAGTTCAAGAAACACCTTCTTTCCAAAAAAGTCTTCTATATCCTCGCGTGCTTCGGTACCTGTTTTTTTTAATGCCTGTCCTTTATGTCCAATAATAATTCCTTTTTGCGAAGGGCGTATTACATTTATTGTTGCTCTAATACGTAAAAGTTTTTCGGTTTCTTTAAACTCTTCTACTTCCACTTCTACCGAGTATGGTATTTCTTTACGGTAATTGTTTAAAATTTTTTCGCGGATAATTTCCGACACAAAGAAGCGTTCGGTTTTATCGGTTAACGAATCTTTAGGGTAATAAGCTGGCCCTTCGGGCAATAATTCCAGGATACGTTTAAAAACCTGGTCTAAATTAAAATTTTTGGTTGCCGAAACCGGAATAATTTCTGCTTTGGGTAGGATTTTTTTCCATATATCAACCAAATTTTCAAGCTCTTCTTGATTGGAAAGGTCAATTTTGTTAATCAGGAGTAAAACAGGAACATTTGTTTGGGATAATTTATCAATGTATTGTTGATTTTTATCCATTTTTTCTACTACGTCGGTAACATAAAGAATTATGTCTGCATCTTCGAATGCGCTGCCTACAAAACGCATCATTTTTTCCTGCAATTTGTAGTTTGTTTTTAATATTCCTGGCGTATCAGAGTAAACAATTTGGTAATCATCGCTATTTACAATGCCTAAAATTCTATGTCGCGTGGTTTGCGCTTTAGGTGTAATAATCGATAATTTCTCTCCTACCATCTGGTTCATGATGGTGGATTTCCCTACATTTGGATTTCCAATAATGTTTACAAATCCTGATTTGTGCGGCATAAAGTTAAGCTTAAATTTAAGTACAAAGATAAGAGAATTTTTTGGCTAAACTGTTAGATAATCTTTTTGTTATGCAGCATGATTTACAAACCTATAGTTAAACTTAATTTATAGGTAAAATTGTCGGCTGTTTTATCAAAAGTATAGGGCCCATAACGGTAAAAGATACCAAATCCATATCCAAGAAACGATTGCGATAAAATGTCATTGATTAATAATCCGCATTCGTAATATCCTTTTTCAAATGATTTTACCGAAGCCGCATATTGATTTAGATGGCCAGAGAATTCGCCGATACTAAAGTTATTGATTAAGGCAAATTTGGGGGCAAATCTTTCTGTTTCCCATAAAATGCTCCCAAAATTGTGTTTTAAGAAAATAGAAAGAAACCGATGAGCATAAAATTCGTTCATTCGCATCGTTCCAAAACTGTTTTCGGTTTCCAGGCTAAAAGGATGATAACTCGCATGTCCGTTATAAATCTTAGTTAAGGGAATATCTCCTTCTATAAATCCTCCAACAAGGGTTATTTTGCTTTTCCCCAATGATTTGGTTTTTATTGATTGGGAGATTTTTGCTTCATATTTGGTATAGTTAAACGCTCCATTAAACCACTGAGTTCCTTTAATAATATTGGCATATAAAATCGGATATCGTGAGCCCTGCGAATATTTGGCTCTTAGGGTCTGGATGAATTTTTCTTTATAAGCATATCGGAATTGTACGCCAATTTCGTTAAATCCATATTCGCTGGTAGCTGTTGTAGCAATATTATCCATGAAATAATTATCGGTATTGGTAATAAAGGATTGATTAAAAAATAGGTTTGTTTTAAGATATTTTAAACTTAGGAAGCTGAATGAAACTTCATATTTTTCTTCTAAATCCATTTCATCTACCATGAATCTTCGATAAAATGCAGAAGATGATAAATCTGTTTGTTCCAAAAAACGATAACCTCCTTTTTCTTTAACATCATAGCTATATGAGAGATGAA
Organism: uncultured Bacteroidales bacterium; assembly: GCA_964635605.1. Lineage (GTDB taxonomy): Bacteria > Bacteroidota > Bacteroidia > Bacteroidales > UBA12077 > UBA12077. Next base: position 6,021 of record CAZWPU010000041.1, read on the forward strand.
GCTTACTTTCAGTTTTTTGATGTAAATGAAGTAACAAATCGCCCCCATATTTCCAATCCTTATCCTTAAAACCATAACCAAAATATCCGCCAAAGGAAAAATGAGAGGATAACTTATAATTGGTCATAAGCCCTAGTCCTAGACGGAAGCCTTCATAACCGTTGTAATCCATAATTTTATTTAGCGGGATGTTGAAACTTTTTACCGCCAGATTCCCATTCATCAATGCTTCGATACGGGAAATTTTTTGTTCCAGGTGAAAAGCCTGGCTTATGCTATCAATTATGCGGTAAGTTTCTTCTTCAATCTCGTGTAAAGGTTGAGCTCTTTTGGCACTCCAGTAATCTTCTGCTTTGTTACCAGCATTTTTATCAACCCGTACCTCCACCGGGCCAAAATCATTTTTATTCAATTCCGGATTAATTTGTACATCTTTTATATACGATGTTCCATGGGCAACCATATTGTATCCATCAATATCTGATGAGGCAAAACCATCTTCAAAGGTGATTTTTGTAATCAGCTCTTTGGGAAACCAGTGTTTATTATGAATTAATGCATAATTCTGCGTTATTTCAACATTCATCCCCTGATCTTTTGCCAACGGTTGTGCAACCACCGACTGAATGGCGTACTTGTGAGTGTTAATATATAAAAAACCCTGTAACCCATCGAATTTTTTTCCTTTTTTTGGCCGAAATGAAATAACAAAAATGCTATCGCCACGATGGTTGTATGATGTATCCTGCAAAAGGAAAAAATATTTTTTAGTACTGTTTTTACTGATTGGGTTCAGATAGCGTTTATCCAGTATTTCAAAAAAATCATTGTAAAAAGAAAAAGCTTGTACCTGCGAAGCAATTAATGAAAAGATAGGATCCTTAAATCCGGATACTTTTGAGGCTACAATTTTTTCTGAATAGTGGTCTGGATGTAAAAATTTTTTTTCGTTTATGGTTTCAATAAACAAAAAATGATGTTTGGCAAAATCCTTAACCAACATTTTTTTAATGATTGAATCAGGCTTAATATCCTCATTTTCTTCAAATGTAAAGTACATCTTGTTATACGAAGTTAAAGCAAACGATTCCAAATTTTCCGGGTTGTTTATTTTTCGGTTTAGAATCACTTTTTCAATAATCCTGTCGGCAGGATTATCTCCTGGCAGGATAACTATTTCTTCTAAATCAAAGCTTTTGGGATGCAGCTTAATAGTAATGTTTTCTTGTGTTTCAGGGTAAATAACAATAGTGTCAGGGTAGTACCCAAGGTATCGAAAACATATCTTTTGTCCGGGTTGGATATGTTGGATTTTAAATTCACCATCAATATTGGTTGTTGTCCCCAGCTGCGTATTTTCTGGTAATACATGTACAAAAGGAAGTGGTTTTTGGGTTTCAAAATCGACTACCCGCCCTTGGATGGATTGTGAATAAACAGTCTGTTCTAAAAATAAACCCAGGATGAAAAAAATAATCTTTTTATACATTACAATCCATATCTGATTTATAGAGATGAATAACAAAAAGCTGCATCAATATTAATTGAAAGATTTTCTTTTCAGGTTGGAAATCTCCAAGGGAGTTAAAAATCTCCATTTTCCTCTGGGAAGATTTTTTTTGGTTAATCCGGCAAAATATACCCGGTCTAATTTTTTAATTTTATATCCCAACGATTCAAAAATACGGCGTACAATCCTGTTTTGGCCCGAATGGATTTCAATGCCTATTTGTGTTTTATCATTTTCTTCCACATAGCTTATAGCGTCAGCTTCAATATAATCTTCGTCAAGTTTCATCCCTTCAATTATCTGTACCATATGTTGTTTAGTAACATCTTTATCCAACACCACATGATATATTTTTTTCTTTTTATACTTTGGGTGCGTTAATTCCTTGGTAAGTTCTCCGTCGTTAGTTAAAAGTAAAACACCGGTAGTGTTTTTGTCCAGGCGTCCTACAGGATATACTCTTTCAGGGCAGGCATTTTTTACCAGGTCAATCACAGTTCTGCTGGCGTGTTTGTCTCTAACTGTTGATATAACGTCTTTTGGTTTGTTCAGTAAAATGTATACCTTTTTTTCGCGGCTTACGACTGTGCCTTTGTATCGGATAACATCTTTGGGAGAAACCTTAATTCCTAGCTCGGTTACTTTTTCTCCATTAACGGTAATGAATCCCCTTTTTATTAGTTCATCGGCTTCGCGGCGCGAACAAATACCTGCATTTGCAATATAACGATTAAGCCTTATGGGCTCATTAAATTTTCTAGGATGATCTTCGGGTTTCTTTTTTGTTTGTTTAATTGACTTTGATGATTTGTCAAATTTTCTTTTGGTGTTATTGTGGTTTTTATTTTTTTTATTTTCCATACCTTTTCTAATGATTTAAATAATAGGTGGTTTAAAGCTTTTGCAAAGTTAATATAAATATCTGTCGAAGATATTTATTTTCGATTTTATATTGTTCGTTTTAAATTTTTCTGGTTAAAATGTGGAAAAATATCTATCAAATAAATGGAATTATCTATCTTTAATGGATTTTTTAAACAAGTAAAAAAATAAAGTCGAAATATTATGACGCTAATAAAATCAATATCAGGAATACGAGGAACGATAGGAGGGAAAGCCGGTGAGGGATTAAGCCCCTTAGATACCGTTAAGTTTGTTTCCGCATACGGGCAATGGATTAAGAAAAATCAATCATTTAAAAAATATAAAGTGGTGGTTGGGCGCGATGCGCGCATATCCGGCGAAATGGTTAATCATTTGGTTGTTGGAACATTAATGGGGATGGGGATTGATGTTGTTAACATTGGACTTGCAACTACTCCAACTGCAGAAATAGCCGTTACTGAAGAAAATGCAAATGGAGGAATAATTTTAACAGCAAGCCATAATCCAAAACAGTGGAATGCTTTAAAACTATTAAACGAAAAGGGCGAATTTTTATCTGCTGAAGATGGAATAGAAATATTAATTTGGGCAGATAATGAAGATTTTACTTATGCAGAAGTCGATAAGCTGGGAATACTGACTGAAAGATCTGATTTACTAGATGTTCATATTCAAAAAATTATAGATTTACCATTGGTAGATACCCAGGCGATTAAAAAAGCGAGTTTTGTTGTAGCTGTTGACGCTGTGAATTCCGTTGGAGGAATAGCTATTCCTAAATTATTAAAAGCTTTGGGTGTAAAAGAAACGATTGAATTATATTGCGATCCCACAGGCGAATTTCCGCATAATCCGGAACCTTTACCCGAGCATTTATCTCAAATATCTAATGTTGTTAAAGAAGAAAAGGCACACCTGGGCTTTGTGGTAGATCCGGATGTAGATCGTTTAGCGATTATTAACGAAGACGGAACCATGTTTGGTGAAGAATACACATTAGTGGCCGTTGCCGATTATATCTTACAAAATAAAAAAGGGAATACTGTTTCAAACTTATCATCATCAAGAGCCTTGCGCGATATTACAGAGATGCATGGGGCGAGCTATTATGCTTCGGCTGTGGGAGAGGTGAATGTGGTAAAAAGCATGAAAGAAACCAATGCCGTAATTGGAGGTGAAGGAAACGGTGGAGTAATTTACCCTGACTTGCATTATGGACGTGATGCACTGGTTGGTATTGCATTATTTCTTACTCATTTGGCTAAAACCGGAGAAACATGTTCATCATTAAGAAAAAAATATCCACAATATACCATTGTTAAAAACAAAATGCAGTTAACACCCGAGTTAGATGTGGATAAAGTTTTGTTGGCTGTAAAAAATAAATTTGCACATTACGATGTTATAACTACTGATGGGGTAAAAATAGAATATGAACATGGCTGGGTCCATCTGCGAAAATCTAATACAGAACCTATTATAAGAATTTATGCCGAAAGCAAAGATGTTGAAAGTGCAAACAAGCTGGCAAATGAAATAAAGAATGAAATCCAAAAAATTATTTAATATCAAATCATTATCTAATGAAACGAAAGCATTATATTTTAATTAGTATCGCTCTGATTGTAGTTGTTGCAATTATTTATTTCAGTTCAGGAAAAGAGTTAAAACAAGAACAGCTTACCGTAGAGGTTCAGAAAGGAGAATTTGAAATTTTGGTTACTGTAACCGGAGAGCTGCAAGCCATAACTTCGGTAGATATAATGGGCCCCTCAGAGCTAAGAAATAGTCGAAGCATACGAATAAGGGATATAAAGATACAGGATCTAATTCCTGAGGGAACTGTTGTTGACTCGGGAGATTATGTGGGCTCTCTTGACCGTTCGGAAGTGGGAACAACCTTAAAAGATTTTGAAGATGAACTGGAAACAGTAGAATCACAGTATCTTAAAACTAAGCTGGATACCACGATGCAACTACGAGAGTTACGGGATCAGTTGGTTAACCTGCATTTTGCCCTGGAAGAAAAACAAATTGTATTGGATCAAAGTAAATTTGAACCTCCGGCAACCATCCGTCAGGCTACCATTGATCTTGAAAAATCTCAGCGTGCATTCGAACAGGCAAAAGATAATTATAAGTTAAAAGAACAACAGGCCAAAGCCAATATGCATGAAGCTACCATTGAATTAGAAAAAGCACGCAGAAAAGTTCAGGAGTTAAATAATGTACTTAAGAAATTTACCATTTTTGCTCCTCAAGCAGGAATGGTTATTTATAAAAAAGAGTGGAACGGACAAAAACGAAAAGTGGGATCAATGATCAGCCCGTGGGACCTTACCGTTGCTACTTTGCCTGACCTTTCGGAGATGTCTTCAAAAACGTATGTTAACGAAATTGATATTAGTAAAATAAAAGAAGGACAAAAAGTACGAATAGGTGTTGATGCATTTCCGGATAATAAATATACTGGTGTTGTGGCTGATGTGGCAAATATTGGAGAACAATTACCTAATACCGATGCGAAAGTTTTTGAGGTGGTTATCAACGTAGATCAGACAGATAGCATCATGCGTCCTGCAATGACTACCAGTAACCAAATTATTACAAATGTTTATCAAGATGTATTGTATGTTCCTTTAGAGGCTCTCCATAACGAGGATAGCTTAACTTTTGTATATACGACCACCCATAAAAAACAGATTGTGGTAACGGGGGCATCCAATGAAAATTATATTATTATTGAACAAGGGTTGGATGAAGATGATGAGGTATATCTTTCGGTACCCGAAAATATAGAAAAGTTTAAGCTTGCCGGAGAAGAGTTAATCCCTGTTTTGCAAGAACGTGAAAGATTGAAAAGAGAGAAACAAGATAGCAGCATGAAACCCCTGAAAGAAGAAAAGGTTCCCATGCCAGGCAAACGAAGAAAACAATAATCGGTTAAGCAATGTTTAGAAGATATTTTCATGATATAGAGATAGCCATTGAATCTTTAATGGATAATAAACTAAAATCTGTTTTAACAGCGTTGGGGATTATTTTTGGTACTGCTGCTGTTATCAGCATGTTAGCCATTGGAAGCGGCGCTCAGCAGGAAATTCTGGAACAGATTAAAATGGTTGGGGTGAATAATATTGTTATCACCCCGGTCGTAGATATTACCGAAGGAGAAAATGGAGAAAACAGCAGTAGTGAGAATGGTAAAGCACAAAAAGAAAAATTCTCTCCCGGGTTAACCATGGATGACCTTGAATCTATTCAAAAAATTATTCCCTCCGTACATAAAATTGCACCCGAAATTGTGGCAAACTCCTATGTTGTACAGGGAGGCAGGCGAGTTGCTGCTAAAGTTATTGGTATAAATAACGATTACTTTGAGGTATATAATATCAATCTGGAGAA
>CAZWPU010000042.1:0-11592 GCA_964635605.1 uncultured Bacteroidales bacterium
TTATTATATTCTTTTACATTGCAAATACCAAATAAACTATCATTCCAAAACTAATATCATACCTCACCACAACCTGCGCAACCTGCAGTACCTGTTAGTTTGGCAACCTCACTCCTACACTTTATTTCTTCTGATCGGGCACACGATAAACCCAGTTTACGCATGTCTTTATTTTTACCTACTGAAGTTTCCGGGAATTTTTTATTCTTTCGGAAGAACACATTAAATCCCATAGCAATTATAGCAATTACCATCAATCCAACAACCAAAAAAAACAATTCAATAAACATTCTATAAATTTTGTTGTTATTAGTTTACCGATGCAAAGATAGGTATTTTAACTTTTAAAAAATAAAAACAATACTTTATAATGAACTAATAATTTTGTAAATTATACATCTACAAATAATTATGTCCGTTGATAAACTATAATATTATGAGTACAAAAAGCACAGCGAAGAAAAATACAAAATCAAAAACTTCATGGAATAAGCAGGAAGTATTAAACGATTATAAATTAGCCAATGTAAGCCGCCAAATTAGTCTGTTAGGGCGAAAAGAAGTCCTTACCGGAAAGGCCAAATTTGGCATTTTTGGTGATGGAAAAGAAATCGCACAGATTGCTATGGCCAAGCAGTACAAAGATGGTGACTGGCGTTCGGGATACTACCGCGACCAGACCTTTATGATGGCTGCCGGATTATTTACCGCCGAAGAATTTTTTGCCCAGTTATATGGCGAAACCGATATTGAGCTAAATCCCGGAAACGGAGGACGCTCGTTTAACAACCACTTTTCTACCCGCAGTTTAAGTCCTGATGGCCAATGGAAAAATTTGATGAAACAAAAAAATTCATCTGCAGACATCTCTCCCACTGCAGGACAGATGGCTCGTTGGGTAGGATTAGCTTATGCATCCAAACTTTTTAGAAATGTAGAAGTGATGCAGGAATTTAAAACCTTATCGGATAAAGGAAACGAAGTAGCATTTGGTACGATTGGAGATGCCAGCACATCCGAAGGACAATTCTGGGAAGCTATAAACGCAGTAGGTGTATTACAGGTGCCAGCAGCTATTGCTGTATGGGATGACGGATACGGAATTTCCGTACCTAAAAAATTCCAAACCACCAAAGGCAATATATCAGAGGTACTAAAAGGTTTTGAGCGAACCAAAGATAAACCCGGAATCGTAATCTTAAAAGGGAAAGGATGGGATTATCCCGGATTAATAAAATTGTTTGAAGAAGGTGTTGAAATTGCCCGAAAAGAGCATGTTCCTGTTCTTTTTCACATCGATGAAATTACACAGCCTCAGGGACACTCAACTTCCGGATCGCATGAAAGATATAAATCGGAAGAACGATTGAAGTGGGAAGAAGAATTTGACGGCATTGGTAAAACACGCGAATGGATACTTAAAGAAAATATAGCTACGGAAAAAGAACTGGATAAAATTGAACAAGAAGCCATTGATGAAGCCAAAGCTGCCAAAAAAGCAGCCTGGAAAAAATTTAAAGATCCGGTAAAAGCCGAACGGGATAAGTTGATTGAAATCATCGATAACCGCTCGTGTGTTTGTAAGCGCGAAGGGATTGACAAAGTAGGGATGTATACCGAGGAGTTAAAAAAAATAATGAGTCCCATCCGTAAAGATATTTTTAGTACCGCTAAAAAAATTCTACGCCATGTGTGTTTGGATTGTAATATCCGCGAAAAGCTTCAAAACGATTTATCCGAGTGGCTGGAAAGAAATTATGAAGATAACTATGAACGTTACAATACAAAATTAAATAATGAATATCCAACTTCGGCATTAAATGTTAGCGAAGTGAAGGCTGATATAAAACCGGATTCGCCCGAAGTCGCCGGACGTGAAATCTTAAGAGATAATTTCGATTATCTGTTCAATAAATATCCTAAGATGGTCGCTTTTGGCGAAGATTTGGGTAATATAGGCGGTGTAAATCAAACCTACGAGGGATTACAGGAAAAATACGGTGAACTTCGTGTAACCGATACAGGTATTCGTGAGCAAACCATCCTGGGACAGGGATTAGGACTGGCTTTGCGCGGATTAAGACCGATTGCAGAGATTCAATATTTTGATTATCTTTTGTATGCTTTGCAAACCCTAAGTGATGATTTGGCTACTACACATTATCGCACGGCAGGCGGACAGGTTGCACCGGTAATTATCAGTACACGTGGCCACAGGCTTGAAGGTATCTGGCATTCCGGTTCACCACTTAGTATGGTAATAAATTCTATTCGTGGCGTTTATGTTTGTGTGCCACGAAACATGACGCAGGCAGCAGGATTTTATAATACCTTAATGGAAGGTGAAGACCCGGCATTGGTTATTGAACCGCTAAATGGATACCGGTTAAAAGAAAAACGACCGGAAAATATTGGCGAATATAAAATTCCACTGGGTGTTCCTGAAATCCTTAACGAAGGAAATGATATTACGTTGGTAACCTATGGTTCATGTGTTCGCATTGCACAGGATGCGGTAGAACAACTAAAAGAATTTAATATTTCGGTTGAGTTAATAGATGTGCAAACATTGTTGCCTTTCGACCGAAAGCATATCATAACTGATTCTATCAAAAAAACCAATAAGGTGGTATTTTTTGATGAAGATGTTCCGGGTGGAGCAACATCATTTATGATGCAGAAAGTACTTGAAGATCAAAGTGCATATTATTATCTCGATGCTGAGCCAAGAACCGTAACTGCAACAGAGCACAGACCTGCTTATACCAGCGATGGAGACTATTTTTCCAATCCAAATGCCGAAGATGTTTTCGAAGCTATCTATGCCATGATGAATGAAGTTGACCCGAAAAAATATCCTGAATTATATTAATAAACATCATAAATAGTGAAAGAGCATTTTCAGTTTGAGAATGCTCTTTTTTTATGCACAAAAAAACATTACTCATTTTTCAGCTATATAAAATTTGCATTCATAAAATTAAAAACCGAATTTTATGGTAAAATTTAATTCTATGGCATTCAATCTATTTAAAAAAAATAAAAAGATAACATTACAAGATTTGTCCGGGGCTCCTTTATACCCTGGTGATAAAATAGAATCCCTGCGCTATGACTTAGGTGAGTGCATATTAATTGAAGGCGAAAACGGATTTGAATATGAATCGTTGAAAGACGGAAGAAAGGTAAGTTATACAAAAATGATTGATGCATCCACCAGCTACCAGAAAGTTCGTAAGTTAAATTAAGCTTCTTTTATCAAACTAAAGTTTCTTTATTTAAACCAATTAAAGATTATAAGATTTTAACCTGACTGTAAAAAATCAAAGGTTTAGCTAAACCTTTGATTTTTTCTATGGCAGCAGCATTATTCATTAAATTCATGAATGATGGAGGTTAAGTATTGAAATACTCCTTTTCTGAAAGAATTTTATATATTTGGTATAGAGACATAACCGCTAACTCTTTTCATTAATAATATGGTGTAGCAGATAAAAAAACTAACCCCGCCCCCACAATGGAGATTCCCCGTAATCATAATCCTTGGGGTTTTTGTTGGCTTGTCAATCTATTCATTTTATGTTTCCAAAGCACACTGCTATTTATCCGACAATCCGCAAACCTTTATTCAGTTGTCATATTATGGTTCCGCAATATGCAACATGGAACCACAGTTCGCATCGCGAGATTGCTCATTGTAATGATTGTCATGTTCCTCATGATAATTTTTTCTCGCATTATTATTTTAAAGCCAAAGACGGGTTACGGCATGCCACTATTTTTACCTTGCGAGCAGAACCACAGGTTATTCATATAAAAGAAGCCGGAATAAATGTAGTACAGCAAAATTGTTTACGTTGCCATGAGGAACTAATAAAAAATGCAGCATTACAGGTAAATCATCCGGATTTTCATAATGATAAAGAAACCCGTTTATGTTGGAATTGTCATAAAGAAACACCCCACGGAACAGTCAACAGTTTATCTGTAACCCCCAACGCCAGGGCTCCATTACCTGAAAGCCCTGTGCCGGAATGGCTGGATAAAGTTACGAACGAAAATTAAAATAAACACATACACCTATGAAACCTATCAGCGAACAAATAAAAGAAAAACCCTGGAAAGGATGGCTTATTTTTATTGCTACTATTGTTATTGTTTTCTTTTTAGGGCTTATGGCCTCATCTATTATTGAACGAAAAGCAGAGGCTGTTTTTGCATACACGCCCCAGGTAGAACATTCGCAATGGGAACCCCGCAACGAAATCTGGGGAAAAAATTTTCCAAGGCAATACGACAGATTTTTAAAAACAGCCGATACCACGTTCAAGAGTAAACACAACGGAAGTGCTTTCCGCGATATGCTTGCAGAAGATCCAAAATTAGTGGTTTTATGGGCTGGATATGGTTTTTCTAAAGAGTATAACCAGGGAAGAGGCCATTATCATGCGATTGATTATATTCGCGATATCTTACGAACCGGAGCTCCGGTTGATGGAAATGTAAGTCCTATGCCGAACACATGCTGGACATGTAAAAGTCCCGATGTTCCTAGAGTGATGGAACAAATTGGAGTAGCCGAATTTTACAGCGGAACGTGGGAAATACTGGGCCATGAAATTGTAAACCCCAAAGGTTGCGCCGATTGTCATGATGCTGAAAATATGAATCTTAGAATTTCAAGACCAGCATTAATAGAAGCTTTTCAGCGACAAGAGAAAGATATACATTCAGTAAGTCATCAGGATATGCGAAGCCTGGCTTGTGCACAATGTCATGTGGAATATTATTTTAAAGGTGAGGGCACTTACCTTACGTTACCCTGGGATAAAGGAATGTCTGTGGATGCCATGGAAGAGTATTACGATGAATATGAGTTCTCCGATTGGACTCACTCCATTCGTAAAGCCCCTATGCTGAAAGCCCAGCATCCTGATTATGAAATTTTTACTACAGGGATTCATGCGCAACGCGGACTAGCCTGTGCCGACTGCCACATGCCTTATATTAATGAAGGAGGGCAAAAATTTACTGATCATAAAATTCAGAGTTCCCTAAACAATGTGGAAAACACTTGTCTGGTATGTCACAGAGAAAAGACAGAAGAATTAATTGCCAATGTTTACGAACGTCAGGATAAAATTAAAGAAAGCATGTACAAATTAGAAGAATTGTTGGTACGTGCTCATGTAGAAGCAGGAAAAGCCTGGGAGTTAGGGGCATCTGAAGAAACCATGCAATCTGTACTCCAGGATATCAGACATGCTCAATGGCGTTGGGACTATGTTGCTGCAAGCCACGGAGGATCGTTTCACAGCCCGATAGAATGCTCCAGAATTTTATCTACCGGAATTAATATTGCCGCTGAGGCAAGACTTAAATTAGCCAGGATTTTAGCTTCGCTAGGTTTTAATGAAGAAGTTCCGTATCCTGATATTTCGACCAAAGCAAAAGCACAGGAATATATCGGATTAGATATGGATAAATTAAATGCTGAAAAGAAAAAATTCTTAAAAGAAGTTGTCCCTCAATGGAATAAAAAAGCAGCCGAACGAGAAAAATCCTACGAAACAAAAAATCTATAAATTAAACACATCTCTTCAGCCGCCGAAAACATTTAATTTTCGGCGGTTTTTTATAAAAACTACTCTATAAAAATTGCTCAAACATTTTTTTACCTTTGCCATAAATTTGGTTGCATGGTTAGAATATTAAAAAAAATTATCGGTTTTCTTTTTTTGATACCCGTATATATTTATAAATACGTTATTTCACCATACACTCCTGCTTCGTGCAGGCATACGCCCACCTGCTCCGAATATTTTATTGAGGCTGTAAAAATTCATGGACCGTTTAAAGGTTCGTGGATGGGGTTAAAAAGAATATCGCGGTGCCACCCCTGGGGAACCCATGGTTATGACCCCGTGCCAATCATCCCTATAAAAAAATATAAGACAAAGAAAAGTAAAAAAGGGAAAGAGTAGTTTTTTCCCATACAACAACAAAACTAATGATCCGAAGGATTCTACAACAGCTTTTGGACAGCCAGTTTTTTTTAGTATCTTGAAGAAAATAACCAGTTTAAATATAACCCGCTTCTGAATATAACTCCATACATGATAAATCTTGAGGAGTATTAATATTAAAGAATGATTTCCGGTTTTCTTCTGTATCTTCTAAATTATGATATCGAATGTTTAACCCCTTTATAAAACTATCGATAGAGTAATCGTGTGCAGTTTTTAAATAATCATCCAGCTTATCTTCTATCTTTATATTATAAATAGCGTGAAGAGGCTCTTTAAAATCTTTAATTCTCGGAATAGCAGCATCACACCGACGTTTATGATAAAATTCGATATGTTTTTTAATCAGCTTGCTTGATATGCATGGCATATCGCTTGCAAATACAAAAACCGAATCATTTTTCGCTGCTTTCATGGCAGCATGAATACCTCCTAATGGACCAACATTTTTTATTTCGTCGGGGACGATTGTATAATGGCTAAATCCTTTAAACTGATCAGGTGTATTGGTAACAATAATAATATCGTCGAATATTTCGTGTAAAATTTTTATGGTACGTGTAATAATCCGTACCCCGCTAATTTGAATATTCGCTTTTGTTTTCCCCTGAAAACGTTTGTTGGCACCACCAGCTAAAATTACTGCCGATACATTGTATTGTTCCTTTATGAGTGTCATAACGCTTGTTTTTAGTTAAACAATTGTTGATTAAATGAACTAATTATTACACTTTATAAGCAAATTGTAAGAAATTAGGTTAAGTTTAACAGATAAACTCTGCAACCAAAATTAAAAAAAAATTAAACAAACTATGTTAATTAAATTTTTTCAACATTTATATTGTTGTTGTGTGTTAAATATTAATTAATTAAAATATTTTTTCTTTGTTATTTTAGAATGAGTCTAAATAAATATAGACTAATTTTACTATCTATTTATCTATCAATCAATATATAAAAAGTTGAAATATTTATTTTCGTAAAGTAAATGTATGGTATACAGCTCTATAAAAAATTAATTTATAATCCGATTTTATCTGCAACTTCTTTCATAGCATATAATGAAATCTCCACAAACTCATTTAGGTGGATTCCAATTTCCTCACATTCCATAATATTTTCTCTGCTTACCGATGCGGCAAAGGCTCTTTGTTTCATCCGTTTGGTTACCGATTTAGGTTTAACATCTTTAATTTTTTTATCGGGATAAACCAAAGCAGTTGCATAAATAAGTCCGGTAATTGTTTCACCAGCGGAAAGGGCATGTTGGAATTCTGTTTCGCGTTTTAACCCGGTAGCTTCTTCGTTGTGCATTTTTATGGCATCAATAATCTCTTCCTCCAGTCCTTCATCTTTTAATAACTCGTAAGCGACCAAACCATGTTTTTTAGGATCCGCATTGGTTATTTCTGTATCAATATCATGTAACAAGCCAGCTAATCCCCATTTTTCAACATCACGCCCAAGTTTCGTTGCTAAAGCCCTCATCACAGCTTCTGATGCAAAACAATGAAAGAGCATTTTCTCATTCCGAACATACCTTCTTAATAACTTTTCTGCATAATCACGATCCATAAAATATAAAAATTAAAGTTTAGGTTAAATATTTTTCTTAATGAGCATCTATACCATGTAACATATAAATTAAATGTTGTATAGTTTTAAGAATTTCTGTCATGTATTCATTTACTGCTTTTACACTTCCGGGTAAGGTATAAACTAAACTATTTCCCATAACTCCTGCAATTCCACGGCTTAACAATGCATTGGGTTTTTCTATACCATATTTCATACGTATTAATTCCATTACTCCAGGAATTTCCTTATCCAGCATCGGTTGTACTGTTTCTACGGTGATGTCTCGTTTTCCAATTCCTGTTCCTCCGGTTGTAATAATTATATCAATGTTATCTTTCTTTGCTTTTGCCAAGATTTGTGTTAGTTCATTGCTACTGTCCGAAATGACCATTCTTTCGGTTTGATATCTTACACCCAACTTGTTAAAATAAGTATCTAAGAATTCAACTACTTTTGGTCCGCTTCGATCTTCATATTCTCCCGCACTTGCACGATCACTTAATGTAATTACCAACGCATGATATACTTTAGGAATAACCTCAATAGCATCATTGGGTTTTATGGTTCCTGGTTTTTTCACTCTGCAAAATATTCCAACACGAGGCATTACATAATTTCCCAGTTCACGAAACTGGTCGTGAAAAGGTTTTCCAACCTGGGTAACTTCCAAAATTGCGTTTCCTATTTTCAGCAGGTCAAATGTTTGAAAATCGATATCCTGTAATCCTTTTGCTGTAATATTTTCAGCAAACTCACCAAATCGAGTATCTCTGGCTTCGGTAATTCCTTTAAATCGATGGATATGCGATTGGTCGATAATACTAACCTGACGGTTCCAATGCCCGGCATGAACATCGCCTTGTATTCCTTTTTCGGTTAAAATTAATTCAGAAACAGGTTCTTTAACACCCCTTTCATCTGAGAAATTTACGGATAGTACTTTTCCTTTAGCCATATTTTATGATATTGGAATATAAATAACTTCATCATCAGGTTTAATTCTTCCTGAATGAATTACTTTAGCAAAAATCCCTTCTTTAGGCATAACGCATTTTCCTACTTGGGTAAAAATAGCACATCCTGTGCCGTGACATTCTTTGCCAATTTGGGTAACTTCCATTTCTACATCAGCAATTTTTAATCTGTCGCCAGGTTTCATCGTGTACAACATAATCCCTTCGGTGGTAATATTTTCGGCAAATTCGCCAAAATTAAGTTTTCGCCCTAACACTTCCTCAAACTTATCAATACTTTCTTTGGCAAGCAAACTTACCTGCCTGTGCCAATCGCCGGCATGAGCATCTTTTTCAACACCTTGATTATTGATTATAACCTCTTTTACAGGTTTTTTTATGACTCCCTTTTTTTCGCAAATATTTACCGAAACCACTTTTGCTGCTGCCATTCTCTGCTTATTTGTAATTATCTTTTTCATCACAAAAGTAATAAAATATCATCTCTTTACCTATCATCTTCACTCCTTTCAAATACCATAAAGATGATTAAAAATAGTATTTTTGTGTTTGTATGGATAACAATGAAAATCAATATAAGTTTACCGAAGGGGAAAAGCATCTTTTTACCATCTCAGGGTTTACCGAAATTCCGGGTACCGATGAATCTTACTATATTTTAGAAAATCCTTTTGGTGGCAAACATCTTTTAAAAGCAAATCATTATCATCATTATCAGCTAAAAGAAGGGCAAACTTTAATCTGTAAAATTGATAAAATCAATTGTAGTGGAAAAATCTTTCTGGAACCGGAGAATCCAAAATATACAGAAGGAGAGATTTATTCGTTTGATCTGGTAAAAATAATTGACCGCATCAATTCTGTGGGAGAAAAAGAGAAAGCAGCCATTGTTAAAGATGTTTTTGGGATGGAAACGATCTGCTCAATACCTGAAAATTACGCCATTGAGATAAAATCAAAAAAAATAAAATGTAAAGTTTTAAGGATAAAAAAAGGACAACTATTTCTTGCCGTTCCGGAAATTAAAAATATTGTAAAACAACCGGAAATTGGCACAGTATATCCATTTACAGTTTTTGATATCAAACCTTTGGAAGAAAATATTGAATACTATCTTTTACAGGATGAGTTTAATAATTTATACTCGCTAAAAAAGGATATGTACCAACATTATGGATTTAAAATCGGACAAAAAATTAAATGTTTGGTAACAAAATTTGATACCGATTCGCATTTAAAAATTGAACCGGTACACCCTTATTATGAAATCGGGAAAACCTATCCATTTAACTATTTACGCACAGAAAAAGACACGAATCCTTTGGGTAAAAAAGAATATGTTATTATTGTTGAAGATATTTTTGGTGTAGAAACAAAAGTACGCTCAACAGAATCTGTCTTTGTTCAAAAACAAAATCCTGATTATATTAAGTGTAAAGTAGATGGGATAAGAAAAGGCAAAGCTATATTAAGTTTTGATTTATAAGATATAAACTACTTCTTTAAATAAAATTTTTACAACAGTTAATAAATTTTTTTTACAGAAATATAAGAATAAAATTGAAATTTTACTATACATTTGTACTTAATTTCATTTTCTTTTTGTAAGTTTAATTTAAATTATAATAATTTAGTTAAATTTTAATGCTAGGCCTTAAAAACAAATCAGAAATTAATAAGGACGCAGCGAAACTTTTACAGGAAAAAGACTATTATGCACCAAGTGTCCATTGCTCATACTATAGTTGTTTACAATTAATGAAGTATTGCTTAAATTCTCATTTTAAATTATCGGAAAAAGAAATTAATTCGAAAGTCAACCAGTACACGATAAAAAATAAGGATGGTAGTCACAACTTTTATATAAGTTTTTTGTTTAAAGAAATAAAGAATATTTCAACGACAAGAGAATCAATTGATTTTAACAATAAAATAAATGCATTAAAAAAAATTAGAACAACAGCTGATTATAGCAAAGAAGATATTTTATTTCATACAAGCAACAAAGCACTTACTTTATCAGGTGATATTATTGAAATGATAAAAAAACATTTAAAAACATGAATTCAAGAGAATATATAATAGAAAAGTTCAACAAATTAATTAATGAAATAAAAAACATTAAGCTAATTTATGAATTTGATGAACTTTCATGCATACATACAATAAAAATTCTACCTATTACTTTTTTTGACTTAAATGATGATTTTGCAGAATTCCAATCAGAAATGATTGAATACTTTATTGTAAATTATCCAAATGAAAGCATTTTATTTATTTCAGAAGAAGATAGTATTATCGATATAATTAACCCAGAATTTATTTTAGTTGGTGAATCTTATATTGAGCCAAATAACAAAATGGATTTACTCAGTAAATTAGTAAAATCAACTGAACAAAATTTTGATAAAAAACCAGAAAAAATTGCTGGTGAAAATAATTATGCTTTAGCTGCTTAAATTATGAAAAAAAGTACTCCTTTTTCATTTGATTATTTTCTAATTCAAAAAAGCAATATAGAAAGGCTTAAATTAGAAGAAACAGGGCAAATGAATATTGATATTGATTTACATGGTTATATATATATTAAAAATAAGACATATCAGCTTGATATGATAACAAAAGTTTGGGATGAAAAGGAAGTATTTAAGTCAGAAGTCCATGGGGTAGGTTTTTTTGAATTTGAAGATATTAAAGATAAAAATATTGACAGCTATTTTTATTTAAATGCGCCAGCTATACTATTTCCATACATTAGAGCTTATATTAGCTCATTAACGGCTCTCTCAGGATTTAATCCTATTACCTTACCAACTTTAAATTTAGAAAGCTTGAAAGAAAAGCTGAAAGAAAATACTGAATATATTAAAGAAGAAAAAGTCTAAATTTTAGTTTTTCCCACCAGCTTTGTTTCATCAATATTCATGGTTTTATCCACAGCCTTACACATATCGTAAATGGTAAGCAAAGCTATGGAAACCGAGGTAAGGGCTTCCATTTCAATGCCTGTTTTT
>CAZWPU010000043.1:0-11579 GCA_964635605.1 uncultured Bacteroidales bacterium
CGCTATCGTTACCTAATATGCTAGTAATTCGTGGTGTGATTGGAACGAAAAAAACGCTGGTATATGTTGCTTTGGTTGTAGTAATGGCAACTATTTCAGGATTAATTTATGGAGGATTATTTTAAAATAATAAAAAAGAAAACCAATGAAATTTATAAAAGAGCATCCAGAATTACAGGAATTTCATATTGAAGGCGTTAAACACATCGCGCCCGCTGATGCGTTTGAATTAATTAATAACCGTCAGGCGGTTTTAATTGATGTGCGCGATCCGGATGAAATTGAATATGAACAAATACCATTGGATACCATTCTGTATTATCCAATGTCGACCATTGTCGATAAACTCAATTACATTTCAAAGGAACAGCAAATTATGCTTATTTGCCCGGGCGGAATTAGAAGCACCAAAGTTGCTAATTTACTAAACAGGAAGGGTTATCCAAATGTCGCAAATGTAGATGGTGGATTCTCAGCCTGGAGAAAACAGGGTTTACCCTTTGAAAACAAAATTGTAATGACCGGAGGGTGCGGATGCGGATGTAATTCAGCATCCACAGATAATTTCGGCAGTTCGTGTTGTTGAGAAAAATAATTTTATGTAAAACTTATTAAATCATAGCGTTATGTTAGATATTAAAATTTTAGGCACAGGATGCCCCAACTGTATTAAACTGGAGAATTTATGCCAGGAAGTGGTAAAAGAAAAAAATCTGGAAGCCAATATTGAGAAAGTAACCGATATGAATAAATTTATGGATTATGGTGTGATGCTTACACCTGGCCTTGTTGTTAACGGAAAAATTTTATCGCAGGGTAAAATTCCGGTTAAAAACACGTTAGAAAGCTGGTTGGAAAAGGAAGCAGAGAAGTAACATTTTTTCCTTACAAACCTTATTTTATCCCAAAAAATAGAAATTAACAACCTGGCAAAAGTGCTAAATTTTTCTTTGGGTTGTCATGTAATACATATCTTTGTTAATATTCATTTTCAGGAATTCAAAACTATACCATAAGCATATAATTTAAATGAAACTTTTAATCGTTTTTGTTTTAATTGCACTGATTATTTCTTTCATTGCCGACAAGCAAAAAACATGGCAGGGCATCAAAAAAGGGCTAAAAATATTTTTAAATCTCTTGCCTGCTATTATTTCGGTACTTATTCTTGTAAGCATAGCCTTATTTTTTCTTCCCGAAGGATTAATTATCGAGTATTTAGGCGAAGAATCAGGAATTACAGGCTACATTTTTGCTGCCATAGCAGGTTTTATAGCTTTAATTCCGGGTATTGTAGCTTACCCAATGGCTGGCATGCTAGTTAAATCCGGCGTTGGCTATTCTGTGATTGCTGTTTTTATGACTACCCTAATGATGGTTGGTTTTTTTACATTACCCATTGAAATCAAATTTTTTTGGCCGCAAAGTAAGCTTACTTCGAAATTTTTTCTTTTTTTTAGCTGCCTTGCTTATCGGATTATTCATTAGTTTATTTTATAGCGTATGAAATCATTTATTCAAAAAAATAAAATAAACCTGTTTGTTATTGCAGCATTTACAATTTTTGTTGCACTGTCTTTTATAATAAATTATCAACCGGGCAAATTAATTTTCCATAAACAATTTTTTACATTTTTTAAAGAAATGATAATTTTCCTTCCGGTGATGTTTATTCTGATTGGCCTGGGTGATGTGTGGATTAACCGTGATAAGGTAGAAAAGCATATTGGGAAAGGCTCGGGGATAAAAGGGATTATCCTGGTAATTTTCCTTTCCATGGCGCAGGTTGGCCCGTTATATGGAGCATTTCCTGTCACTTATCTTTTATGGAAAAAAGGAGCCAGTATACGTAATATTTTCATTTACATAGGTGCTTTTTGTACCCTAAAAATTCCAATGCTCACCTTCGAAATTGGTTTCCTGGGATGGAAATTTTCTCTATTACGAACAGCAGCTTCTATCCCGGCAATCATAATAATTGGAATTTTGATGGAAAAAATTATTGGCAAAAAAAATTTTAAAATTAAACAACCCTGAAAAAGTGGTGAATGTGGCATTAAAATTGTTCTCAAATCTTAAAATTATATCCTAAATTTGTTGGATAAAATTTTATTTTAAAGTTAAAATTAAAAACCGAATAAAATGATAAAAAGAATTGTTTTTGCCGCTCTGATATCAGCAATTATTTGCCATTTAAATCATAAAACTTTTGCTCAGCCTGGCAACGGCCCTAAATTTGAATATATAGCCGAAGATAATCGTATGGTACTGGATACGATTTACCTGGACTGGATTGAAGATGTTCAACTGGATGTCGAATTTGTAAACAATGGCGATAAACCACTCATTATACAAAATGTTACCGGGTGTTGTGGCACACAAATTCCTGACTGGACCAAAAAACCGATTTTACCGGGAGAAAAAGGAACCATAACCGTTGAATTCAGGTTACCCCCACGCCCCCACAAAATAAGCCGTACCGTAAGAGCCATAACCAATGATCCTGATGGTGCAAAAACATTACATATTGTAGGAGTTGTTGCCGAGCCTAAAGAAGAAGGAACCATACAATTGAATAAAAAAGAATCGTAAATATGCCCAAAACGGACATAAAACTATTATGCCCGCCCAAAAAATGCGGTAAATGCAGGCGTATGATTAACCGGTTAGAAGCAATCTTAAAAGAAAAAGGGATTGAAGCGGAAATTCAAATCATTAATGATACCGACGAATTACTCCAGTATCCTACTTGGGTATTGCCTACGCTACTTATTAACAACAAGGTAGTTGCCAGGGGGTATTTGCCATCTAAAGAAACCATTGAAAAGTTTTTGGTAGAATAAATTAATCGTAGAATTAAAAAATATTGAATGATGTTAAGTAAAATAGTTTGGATTACGTTTTTATTTATCTTTCTTTGGGGTCAATGCCTACATGCCCAAACTGTTGTAAACATCACATCAAAAGATGCAAAACCACTACTTGAGAATACTACAGGCGAAAACCTTGTAATCATTGACAGCCTCGATAGCAGGATGTTTGCAGAAGAATATATTAAAGATGCTATCAACATTAATGCTTTCGATGAGAAAGCACCTTTATTGCTGGCACAACATTTACATAAAGACTCTTTGCTGGTTTATTGCACAAATTGTAACAGAACCAACAGAATAAATAAGCTGTTAAAGGCATCGGGATATCAAGGAACGATAATTAATATGACCGATGGAATTACAGGCTGGAAAAATAATCATTACGAAATCTACCAGCCGGCAGAGGATGTAGCTTCAACGCAACCAGAAAAAAAAGACGAAAAAACAGACCAACTAAAACCCATTGTGCAGGTATTTGGAACCGCTGCTTATGATATTGAACAAGAACGTTACGGATACAGCTTCGGCCGTGCCCATCTGGGATTTCAATACCAGTTTAATGAGGCATGGAGCGCCAAAATGATAATTGACCGGGGAAGGCCAACCACCATAGATGGCATAGAAGTTACTGATTCGGCCGGAAACACACTAAATGTGGATTATACAACAAAAGAAGGCAGTTATTACACCATGTGGTTAAAATTTGCCAGCCTGAAATGGCAGGTCAATAACAAATTATCGGTTGTAGGCGGTGCTTTATTGCAAAATCACTACATCACGCAAGAGCGTTTTTGGGGACTTCGATATGTTGCACAAACCTTTCAGGATATGTACTGGCATATTCCAAGTACCGACTTAGGTTTTCGTGTAAATTATAAACTAAACGATGTGTTTAATCTCGATGCCGCCCTAACAAATGGCGAAGGGCCAAGAGTAAAACAAGATGCATTGGGGAAAATAAAATACGCTGCCGGCTTGGACATCAGTCCGGATAATAAGTTCCAATCGCGCATCTATTATCATAACAAAACAACAGGAATAGATAGTTTATCTACCGAACAAATGTTTTCCGTTTTTGCAGGCTGTAAATTCAGTGAACAATTTCGTGTTGGTGGTGAATTCAACTATATGAATCATCTGAACAATGATAGCGGTACAGATAGCTATGGATTTTCAGTATTTTCTGCATATCACATAACAGAAAGTATGCAACTATTTGTTCGTTACGACCGTTTGCTTTACGAATCGGAGAATCTTTTACCAACCAACCTTGCCAACGGGAATACCATTATCGGAGGGCTATCCTATGCTCCTGTAAAAGGAATAAATCTTTCCATGAATTACCAAAGTTGGATACCGGATGCTGAGAACAATTCCCAGCAGAACAATATTCTGTTAAGCATGGAGTATACGTTTTAATATATACAATGCAGTAAAAACAATAAAAAAAAATCTTCAGTTACTACCTAAATTCCGCAAGAATACAGCGATTTTCATTTTTTTTCTTGCGGATTTTGGGTCCTGCCTTTTCTGGGTGAAATAAATGCAGAGCAACCACTTTAGACAATTATTTCTATTTTACAATAGTGTTTAGGTATTTAAATTACTATTTTGCAATAGTGTTTAGGTAATATGCGCTTGCAAAGCTAGATGTTTTTCTTTAATTTTGACAAAAACAACAAGAAAATGTACAGAAATTTCGAAGCGTATTTATTGAGCTGGAAAAACAGCAACAACAGAAAACCACTGATAATAAGAGGTGCAAGACAGGTTGGCAAAACCTATACAGTAGAAAAATTTGCCGGAGAACACTTTAAGCATATACTAAAAATTAATCTGGAACAGGAGAAAAAGCTACACAACCTTTTCGAACAACCTAAACCTCAACACATAATCAACGAACTTTCCGCCTTATTCAATATCCCGTTTATCGATGGAGAAACCTTGCTATTTATTGATGAAATTCAATTTTCAACCTCCGCCATTGCTACACTCAGGTATTTTTACGAAGAAAGACCCGGGTTACATGTCATTGCAGCCGGGTCGCTGCTTGACCACACACTAAACGAGATGAAATATTCAATGCCGGTTGGCAGAGTAGAATTTGCCTACATGTACCCCATGAGTTTTACAGAGTTTTTGACTGAAACTGGTGAAAAAGGCGTTGCAGAATATATAAAAAATTACCAAACACACGAAAAAGTAAGTAATACGATGCACCAGCATATTTCAGAACTATTGCGTACCTATTTCTTTATTGGCGGCATGCCTGAAGCAGTAGAATATTATATCGAAAACAGGGAATTGTCCGGAGTAGAAAAAATCCATGCCAACCTGATTACATCTATTGAATATGACTTTTCCAAATACGGAACACGGAAACAACAAGAAATTTTGGCTGATGTGTTAAAATACACTGCTACGCACATCGGACAAAAAATTAAATATGTACAGGTGAACAGGAACGCTCATTCATCATTGTTAAAAGATGCTTTGCTGAAGTTAGAAAAGAGCCGGATAATCCATTTGATACGTCATACGAAATCCGCAGAAGTTCCGCTGACACAAAAGGAATCAATGGATATTTTTAAACCGGTATTTATGGATATTGGTCTGGTAAACCATATTGCACGCATTCAATTAATGGACATAACCAACCTTGCAACTGCATTTGAAGGTGCCCTGGCTGAACAATTTGTAATGCAAGAACTTATTGCAAACGGCCAGCCCTATCGGGAACAAAAACTAAATTATTGGATTAGGGAGGCCAAAAACGCCAATGCCGAAATTGATTGTTTAATCCAAATTGAAAATCAGGTATATCCCATAGAAATAAAAGCCGGGAAAAGGGGTACATTAAAATCTTTGCATGTTTTCCTTGCAGAGAAAAACAAAACCACCGGCATACGCCTAAATATGGATTTACCATCAGTGGGCAAAAATTTAACAGCAAAGGTCAATTTGCTTGAAAAAGAGGAGCTTACCTATAATTTATACTCATTACCCTTGTATTTTACGGGGCAATTACACCGAATGAGTTTTAATAAATAGTATTGACGATCGTTTTAGCGAAAACAACCATAAACACTATTTGATGCTTTTAGCATGGATTTCAAATTCTAACCTACCCTGCTTGCTATGAATACAGCGATTTTCATCGTTTTTCTTGCGGTTTTTGGATTAGGACTAAGGGTTTGTTGTGAAATAAGTTGACCAAATCAGGCGAAGTTAGTGCGCGAAAGAACAAGCCTGAATGAGCAAGTTGTTTAATACCAAACCCTAAAAGCCTCTAAAGATTTTTTTAAATAAATCGGAAAAAACTTGTTTAACTCTATTCTATTTGGCAATTTTGCCAAATAACAAATTAGATGATGAATGAAAAAATTGACAGATAGTTATCAAAAAGAAGCCGAAATATTCAAAGCCTTATCGCACCCAACACGCTTGTTTATTCTTGACAAGATTAGGCATGAATCATTTTCGGTTTCTGAACTGGCAGATATGGCACAGGTAGATATCTCAACCATGTCAAAACATCTTGATTTGCTAAAAAGATATCAGATTGTTATTGGCGAAAAAATCAAAAACAATGTGTATTACAAACTGAATATTGGATGCTTATTTACCTTTTTAGATTGTGCAAAAAAGTTAACCAGTTGCCCTTCGGAGTGCACTGAAACTACTTGCCAATGTTTGGATTGTTTACCAAAATAATGTAATCATCGATTTTAAAATTTTAAAAGAAAGGAGTATTTATTATGTATGAATTAGGAAAAGTAATTGAAAATATGGATTTTACTTATTTTGCTACCGGGCAGCATAAGATTGAACCAGATGTATTCTTAAAAAATAAAGAAGCTGTTTTTTTAGATGTAAGAGCGAAGGAAGAGATGGATACCATCCAATTCCATTTAAAACTTCATTTGCCGGTTCTTGAAATTCCGCTGCACGACCTTCCCAAAAGAATAAATGAAATACCCAAAGATAAGTTAATAGGAGTTTTTTGCTCTTCGGGTGTGCGCTGTGTAATTGCTTTTGCGTATCTGAAAAGCAAAGGATATGAGCAGGTAAAAATCCTTGAAGGCGGATATAATAATTTGGTAGCAAACTTATTACCAGGAAAAATACACAAACATATTAACCCTTAGCACATGCATATTATTTTGTTTTGTATTCTCATTTTTGCCATTGCAGCAATCATGACCATGACAGGCCGTGGTGGAGGTAATTTTTATGTTCTGGCCCTTGCCTTAGCAGGGATAGGAATGCACGAAGCTGCTACAACAGGACAGTTTATTCTGGTTGTTTCATCGCTAACGGCAACCCTGTTTTTTGCCAAAAAAAGAGTAACCGACTGGAAACTCATTCTAATTATTGGCACTATGACGGTAATATCGGCATTTTTAGGAGGTTTCTTTTCGGATGTTTTTCAGGGAAAAGCCCTTAAAATAATTTTTGCTGTTTTTATCACCATTGCATCTTTTCTAATGCTAAAGCCGGTAAAAGAAAAAAGGGAAACAGGAAAATGGCATCAGGTAAACTTACACTCAGGGGCTCATGTATATCGTTTAAACCTGTTTGTAATTATTCCGATTGTTCTAATTACCGGTTTTATTTCGGGAATGGTAGGTATTAGCGGAGGTTCATTCCTGGTGCCTTTAATGGTTCTGGTTATTGGTGTACCCATGCACATTGCTGTTGGAACATCAACAGCTTTGGTGATGTTTACTGCATTGGCCGGTTTTCTGGGGCATTTATCCACCGGTCACTTCGATGCGACATTAGCCATCCCGCTTGCTTTAAGCGGAGCTGTAGGCGCATTCGTCGGAACACGGTTAACAATTGGTATTAATCCCAAAAAACTGAAAATTATTTTTGCCACCACATCCTTTATTGCTGCAATTATTATGGTTGTTAAAGTTTTCTATTAATAAACTATTTTTTATTACTTTGGAGGCTGTCCAAAAAGGTCAGCCTTTTTCATGCAACCATTTTTGTCAATCCTTGCTCAAAGAGTAATTTGAGATTCGAAATTTGATTTTCAATCCGGATTTACAATATTTCAAAGAACAAGATTTTAATCAATTGAGAATGTTCGATTTATAACAAAACACTAATGATGATAAATAAATTCATAACCATATTTATATTTCTACTTTCTATTTCCACTCCGCTATTTGCTCAAAGAGACAGCAGTAAAATTAATTTTGAATTTGAGCTGCGTGAGCGTTTTGAATCGTGGAACGGAATGAATAAAAAAAACTATGGCGATGACAGTCCGGATGCTATTGGTTCGCTTAATGATAAAATACTCTTCCAACGAGTAATTGCCGGATTCGTTTTGCATCCAACTCCCAACCAGGATTTTTCTGCTCATATTCAGGATTCGCGAGCCTTTGGCTGGTCGCTGAGAAACTCAGAATATCCGGATATATTTAAGATAAAAGAAAAAAATACCGATTCGCCATGGTATATCATGAATCCAAACGAAGAATTTTTTGAAATTCATGATTTATACATCGAACGCCGCAACGTATTGAATACGTTTACTGTTAAAGCAGGGCGACAAAAAATATTTTATGGCGACAAACGAATTTTTGGCCCCGGAGAATGGGGCAATACAGGCCGATGGACATGGGATGCAATTAAAGTTTCGTATAAATTTTCCAACAACTCCATCGATGTTTTTGGCGGAGGTACAAAAATCCATAATCCCGAAAAAATATCTATTCCGTTCACACAAACCGAATTTTGGGGCGGAGGATTTTATGCACACTTTCATTTTAAAGAATACATTAACATTGAACCCTTTTATGCAATAAAAAAACCGGGCTCGGCAGATTATATAAATACGCTCCGGTTTACCAGAAACTGGGCCGGCATGCGAATTTACAAAAATAATTTCTTCCATCTAATGTACGATGTTACTGTTAGTAAAGAATTTGGTAACGAAAACGGAAAGTCAATTGATGCATATGGAGTCGTTGCTCAAATAGGCTACCAACTTGAATTTTTTCCTTCAAAACCAATAATAGCCATAAGAGAAAGCTATGCTTCGGGAGGGAAAAATACCGGCACAGAAATTAAAACTTATGAACCTGCATATGGTTCAAGAGATTCCTATTACGGGCGAATGAATATTACATCATGGTCGAATCTGAACGACAGGGAGATTATATTAACCCTGTTTCCGATAAAAAAAATAAAAGTTGAATGTAGTTATCACTGGTTTTACATCCCTTCTCCTGAAGATGTTAAATTGCTTGGAACCATTCAATTGCAAGAAGGAAAAAATCATTTGGGCAATGAATTTAATATGTTTGCAAAGTACCGTTTTAAGCAGCAATTTGAGGCTGTGGGTGCTTTCGGCTATTTTTGGGCAGGCGATATTCAGCCAATTAATAATGAAATGGCTAAAGATGCTATATGGTTTACATTTCAATTGCATTGGAAATTTAATGGATAAAGATTAAATTTATCATCAACAAACTTAAAACACATATCAAACCACTAAAAATAAATAACTTATGAAATTGAAACAACAAAAAAACGGCGAATGGCATTGGTTCACCGGAGGAATCATTGTCTCTTTGCTAGCCATGGCTACCTATGTGGTTTTTCAGGCGCTAAGCTACAAAAGTTACCCTTTCGGGATAACTGCAAGTTTTGGAAGTATTACCACACTGTTTAAATATCCTTTTACGGCTTTGGCTGAAAATCCTATTATTCAGAAATATTCGAACAGTCCGGCAGCGTTGATATCAACAACCATGATATTTAGTGTGGCTTTAGGAGGTTTTGTTGCCGCGAAACTGAACAAAAATTATGCGCCGGAATTGATTCCGTCGGTATGGAAAAAATACCACGGCCCAAGTGTATTAAAAAGATTTATTATTGTTTTGTTTGGTGGATTTTTGCTCGGCCTGGGCGCAGTTCTTGCCAGCGGTTGTACAACCGGCAATATTTTACAGGGATGGGCACATCTTTCCTTAGGCAGTTTGGTAGCCGGAGCTTCGTTCTTTATTACAGGAATCATTGTAGCTAAAATTCTTTATCCAAAAACAGGAGGGCAACAATCATGATACTAAAAATAATTATCGGAATTATCGTAGGTTTTATATTTGGTTACACCTTACAACGGACAGGAATAACAAAATATCCACGTGTAATGGGCATGCTGCTGTTAAAAGATTTTAAAATTTTGAAATTTATGCTCACCGCTGTCACTTTTTCAATGATTGGCTTTTATACGCTCGATAGTATGGGTATTATTGAACTTAATCCAAAACCACTGGATTGGGGCAAACTGGTTGGCGGACTTATTTTTGGTGCAGGAATGGGACTGCTGGGCTATTGTCCCGGAACTATGCTATCCCGAATTGGTGAAGGAAAAAAAGATGCCTGGGTTGGATTGTTTGGAACAGTGCTGGGAATTTTGTTTTTTGCTGTAAACGTAAAATTCTTTAAAACACACTTTACTTCCAAATCAATAAGTGGCGATATATCGGAAGCCTTAGGCATCAATCAATGGATTATTGTTCCCATTGCTGCAATACTATTTATTGCTATTATTTACCTGGCCAATAAAAAGGTGGATGACTTTAAACATAATTTTTAAAACAGCTCAGCAAAGAACTATTGTTTCATAATGAAGATTAACATAATAAAATACTAAATAGAAGGCGCGTTGGAATCCCTTTAGGGACACAAGGGCAGCGGGAAGGCAGAAAAAACAAACCCACCGCACAGCCACTGGCTCCTAAAGGGAAATCAGCACCCAGTTTTTGAAAAGCTTAAAATTATAAACAGATGAAACCTTCATGCTTAAGGATAAAAAATTAAACTGGCACAAACTCAAAAGGACATGAATAAAAAATTACTTGTTAGAAAGCTATTGCATGAAGGTTCGCTGGAGAGATTTGTGGGAGGCTTAAGCGGGAGACACCGGCAACAAAAAAGATTATTGAAATTTGAAGTTGTAAATAGCAGAAAAACAATTGTTTAACTAAAATATATTCTCGTGAACATAAAAAACTTTATACTATACTTCATTCTTTTTTTTATTGCTACCAGTGCAATGGCTCAAAAAGTAAGCCTGGAAGATTATCTGTTAACTTACGACTATGAGTCGCGCAAAGAAATGAAAATTAACAGCGAACAACTTATTGAACTTTTAAAAACGGGTAAAGCCCAATTAATCGATATTCGATTCAAAGAAGAGTACCAGGCATGGCACATGCCTTTTGCCATAAGTATTCCTTTGCCTGATTTGCCCAATAATCTCGACAAGATTGACAATAGCAAAATTGTTGTAACCGCCTGTCCGCATAAAGACCGGGCAATAATTGCCATGACCTATCTGAAAACCCAGGGCTACGAAGTAAAATATTTAACCGATGGATTACTGGGCCTTGCCGGCTATTTAAGAGGCGATAATGCGCATGATTTCATAAATCAGTAAATTAAAGGGCAAAATCAGCCCAAAGAAATCATTAATGGAAAAAATAAAATTGTCCTTGAAAATAAAAAAGATATTAAACCTGATAGCGGTTTTGTTAAGCGTGTTGTTTTTTGTTGCCTTATTTATTTTTAAGGATAAATTAACCAACACCGCATCGGATATGGTAAAGATGCAGGCAGGTGCGGAAACCGTTCAAACGGTTACTGCCTATATTGATTCGGCGTACAATTATAAAAATAATGCGC
>CAZWPU010000044.1:0-11506 GCA_964635605.1 uncultured Bacteroidales bacterium
TTTCTTTGGCTGACCGTTCTCTCTCGTCGGGAAGAACTAAATGTGCCAATATGGTCGTTACATTTTTCCCTTCGGTAAATCCTACGGATGATAGTGTTCCTTTTTCAGTTTGTCCAGTAATGGATGACAATGAAGTGGGAATCATTTCAGGAACTTCCTCACGAACAACCTCCATTACTTTTTGAGCAACCCGATCGGTTTCTTCGGCACTGGTACCTACTTCCGTTTCAATGACCACAATTAAATCTCCCGCATCAAATTGTGGAATATAATCCGACCCGAGGTTTTTACCTAATATTAATACACCCGCAAAAATGAATAATGCGGTAATCAATGTAAATATTTTATGATAGATGACCCAGTGAAGTGAATCTTTATAGATTTTCTCCAGTTTTACAAACATCGATTCACTCCATACAAAAAGACGTGTTTTCTTTTTGGGTTTTTCTTCTTTTTTCAATCCTCTTAAAAGTTGTGATGAAATCATGGGGGTAAGTGACAAAGCCGTTATTAGTGAAGCCACCATGGTAACCGAAGTAATAATAGCTAATTGCTTAAAAAGCAAACCAACCACCCCCCCTACAAAAATCATGGGAATAAAAACCATTAACGTTGTAGCTGTAGATGCTGTAATAGCCATTCCCATTTCGCTTGACCCAAAAATTGAAGCTTGTTTTGGCCTTGAACCCTGTTCAATATGACGGGTAATATTTTCGAGTACAACAATAGCATTATCTACCACCATTCCAATGGCTATAACAATAGCCATTAATGAAAAAATATTGATGGTATAATCAATCACAAACATTACAATAAAAGCTACAATAAGTGAAAAAGGAATGGTAAGGAAAACGATTAAACTAGATCTCCATTCTCGCAAAAAAACAAAAACAACAATAACAACAAATAAAAGGGCCCACCAGAGTGTTTGTGTAAGGTTTTTTATTGATTGCACAATCAACTCGTCGGTATTTATAATTTCGAAAACTTCCATATCGGGTGGAAGGCTTTCTTTTATTTCATTAATTTTTGTTCTTATGCCTTTTGCTACCTCCAACGTATTTACTCCCGATTGCTTTTGAATCATTAGCGCTACACCCAATCCATTTTTCGAACGGGCTATCTCATCTTTATCTTTATACCCGTCTTTAATCGTTGCTATATCTTTTAATCGAATAATTTTATTATTAAAATTAATCAGAGCGATATTTTCTATTTGTTCAATACTTTCAAATTTACCCGGTACTTTTACAGCAAAATCACTAATACCAACCTCAATATTACCTCCGGGGATATTCAGATTTTCGGCTTTTAAAATAGTAGCAATCTGACTAATGGACATGCCGTAGGCAGATATTTTATATGGATCAACATGAATTTTTATCTCTCGCTGAGGCTGACCAACATATATTACAGACCCAACACCATTGACTTTTTTTAGCGGACTTGCAATCTTATTTTCAATAATATGATTAATGCCATAATAATTTTCCTTGGCTGTTACACCATATACCAGAATAGGAAAAAGCGATGAATTAACTTTATATATCACTGGATTGTTGGCTTCATCAGGCAAATCCATTTTTTTTAACTCAATAAGATCCCGTGCATTATTAGCTGCTTCTGTAATATCTGCGCCCCAATCAAACTGAAGAGCAATAAAAGAAACATTTTCTTTTGAGGTTGAAGTTAATTTTCTTAAATTTTCCGAACCGGCAAGAATCTCTTCCAAAGGCCTGGTTACCTGTTGCTCTACTTCATCAGCTGATGCTCCCGGATATACCGTCATCACGGTTAATGTAGGTATTTCCATTTCAGGCATAATATCCAGTGGCAATCGTTGTAAAGAAACTAACCCGAAAAGTAAAATAGCCATAAAAGCCATTAAGGTTGTTATAGGTCTTTGAACAGATATTTTTGGTAGGTTCATTTTTTACTTATTCTTTAAATTTTACACACTACTTTTTTATTTCTATTGGAGTTCCTTCGGTAAGTTTATTTTTGCCCGCTAAAGCAATGGTAATGTCTGAATCGATACCGGAAACAGCAACCTGATCTTTGAGATAATAAATTCTTTCAATGGGTATCCGATATGCTTTATTGTTCTTAATCTGAAATACAAAATCATTCCCGGTTCCCGGTTGTCTGTAAATCGCTTTCAAAGGAACAAAAACAGCCTCTTGTTCAGGTAATATCAAATTTACTTTTCCATACATACCAGGCTTAATCAAAAAACCTTTGTTTTGAATACGAATTTCCACTTTTGCTGTTCGTGATAAAGTAGATAGGATTGGAGCAATTTTAGTAACTTCTCCTGAATATACTTTTTGAGGATAGGCATCGAAAATTACTTCTGCTTTTTGTCCAATATTAATGTTGGCTATATCTTTTTCGTTGATACCAATTTCTACCCTAATGATATCGAGCTGCATCAGTTTAACCACTCCAGAGGTCATTGAGTATCCTGTTTTTAAACTGGGTGAAAACAGAAAATTTTCTCCTTCATTAACTAAATAATCTACAATTGTTCCGGAGAAGGGAGCACGAATTTCCGTATTATTTTTCATCATACGGGTTTTTGCTTTGGAAGCTTCGTACCGGGCTTTAAGATGATCAAAATCTTGCTGGGTAACGCTACCTTTTTCTTTTAATCGGGCGATACGTTCGAAATCTTTTTCGAGTGCACGATTTTCAACTAACGCTTGTAAATATAGTTCTGATGATAATTCTGCGATTAAGTCCCCTTTTTTTACTTTTCCCCCTTCGTTAAAGTAAATTTTTTCAACCCTTCCGGGGATTGCTGTTCCCAGGTTTGCTTCCTTGTTGGCTTTTGCCGTTCCGGAATAGCTTGTGGTTGGGATATAATTTTTTTTCTCCGTTTTTACCACAGTTATCGGAATCACTTTTTCCGTATCCCGATTTTTTTCTTCACCATTTTTACATCCTGAGAATAATACCAGGATAATGATTAATATTTTGAGATTATTTTTCATTTCTTCTTAGGTTTTAATCGTTTAACTGTCCGGTAACTTTTAATAACTCCGATTCGCAAATTTTATATTCCGCTTTTGCTTCAATAAATTCAGCATAAGCTTGTTGCCACATGGTTTGCGCTTCAAGCAAATCGGTGGAGCCTACCATTCCTTCCTCAAAACTGTCTTTGGTAAGTTTCAGATTCTCTTCGGCTTGTTTTAACGATGATTGAGTAAGTTCTACTTTTTTAATCGATTCGGTATATTTAAACATTGTTTGTTGTACCTCCAATGCTATAAGTTCCTTAGTTTCAAGATATTTTTGTTCTACAGCATTTTTTTCATGCCGCATCGCTTGAAGAGTATGTTTTTTATCACCAAAATGATACAAGGGGATATTAACCAGCACACCTATATTCCAATCACCCCCAAATTCTTTTTCAAAACCATTATAAGGATTAGGGTTTGTAAACATATAATTGGCTGTAAAGCCGATATTAGGCAAATAGCGTGATTTCATTATTTTTTCTCCCGATTCGGCCATATTAAGCGTACTGTTTACCATATCAATTTCCGGTCTGTTGTTTAAAGCCATTTCAGCATAATCATCACTTTCTTTAAGCAAGTTGTTTACTTCCAGACTATCTGACAACATCACGACAGTATCTAAAGAAAAACCAATGGTTTGATTTAACGACATGCGCGCAAGTTTTAAACCATTCGTTGCTTTCAGTAGTTTTAAATCCACCTCATTATATTTAACTTTTGCTTTTAGAATTTCGTTTTGTGTAATTATACCTTCTGCGTAAAGATTATTTAAATCATTAATTAAATGGTCAATCATCTTTTTGTATTTGGTAGTAAGTTTCACTTTCTCCAATAACGAGATTACGTTCCAGTATTTTTGGTCGGTAGAAAGAATAACTTCTGCTTGAGTTACTTCTTTTTTTGCCATGAAAAGATTCTCCCCATATTCAGCCATTTTGTTAAGCTCACGTATTTTCCCACCCATATACACCGGTTGAATCATACCAATATTGGCTATAAAAATATTTTCTAAACTAATGGTAGCCTCTTCAGCCGGTAGATATGCATAATTTTTAAAAAGGTAGTTCCCATCAGCATCTTGTGCAATGGTACCATCAGGATTTAAAAAAAAGGTCTCCTCTTTCAATTGTGGGTTAGTAAAAAAAACAAGTTGATTAAAGCTTCCATTTACAACTGATTCTCCAGGGATAACCGGCAAAAAAATATCTTCATTCAACAAACTAAACTCCCGGTTCATTCGCATATATCCACCGTTTATACTAAAATTTGGCAGATACTGTGTTTTTGCATATTTTTTTAACGACCCTAAGGTAAACTGGTGCTCGTTCGCCATTTTAATTTTTCGATTATGCTCTAATGCACTGTCCCGACAATCATTTAAACTTAATCCTTGGTTTTGTGCAAAAACAGTTCCCCATGATATTAGAAAAAGCATTATTAGTTTTGCTTTCATTCTTCTCTAAATTTTTTATTTTACAATCCCATAAAACAATATCTCAAGCATATAATCAAGATGCATCTCTAAATCTTGAATGTCAAATTCATTCTTTATTAATAAGGCCGATTCAAGCCCTTTTAATGCGGTAGTCAGGGTTATGGCTGTAAGCTTTGTCTCTTTTAGCTTAAATAACCCTTGTTCCAAACCCTCTTGTAAAATATTTTGTATAATCTGTTGTTCTTCAATATCGTACTCTTCCCTTATTCGTTCAGTAAATGCAAAGTTAGCCAAATAATCATTTTTTAACGTTTCATAAAAGTTAACCATCTCCTTTAAATTATGCATGCGAATTAAAACATAGTTACGTATTTTCTCTTTAGGATTATCGTCAGTGGATAAAACCTTTTCATTGAGCTCTTGACTAATAATATCAACTTCTTGTTTGACAACGGCCTCAAAAACCTCTTCTTTACTTTTAAAATAATAATAAATTGAACTTTTCCCCATTCCAGAGGCTTTGGCAATGTCATCCATAGTAGCTTTTTTGAAACCAAACTGACTAAAAACTCCAGAAGCAATTTCTACGATCTTTTGCTTTATTCTTTTTCTTTTTTCCTTAATGTGCTCCTTTATCATTTTTTTCGAATACTTTTTAAAATAAGTCCAAAGTTAGATTTAGGTTTTGTATTTTCCAAAAAACTCGACCATTATTTTCGAATATTCTAATTTTGATTTTTTTTAAAAAAAAGGTTTCAACAATATTTCAATAATGCCAAAACCTTTACAAATAATAAATTATGAGTTATTTTGTTTTTTTATCCCAAGGTAAAATCCAGTTGTTTCTTCTCCAAATCAGCCCGCATAATTTTAATCACAACAGCATCCCCTAGCTGGTAAACTTTTTTATTTCGCTTACCAATAATGGAATAGTTATCCTCATCGAAAAAATAATAATCATCATCCAATTCACGAATATGAACCAGCCCTTCGCATTTACTATCATTTAACTCAACATAAAAGCCCCATTCAGTTACTCCAGAGATTATTCCCTCGAACTCTTCGCCAATTTTATCTTTTAAAAACTCAACCTGTTTATATTTTATAGAAGCGCGTTCGGCCTCGGTTGACCGTTGCTCCATTCCTGAAGTATGTTTACACATCTCTTCATACTTATTTTTATTTTTACTTTTTTCACCATTAAGATAATCTGTTAACATTCGGTGTACCATCATATCAGGATAACGACGTATTGGTGAAGTAAAATGGGTATAATGCTGAAATGACAAACCATAATGGCCAATATTTTTAGTTGAATAAACAGCCTTAGCCATGGAACGAACAGCCAGTGTTTCAATAAGATTCTGTTCTTTTTTGCCTTCTACTTTATCCAATAAGTGATTAATAGACGAAGTAATTTGTTTTTGGCTGCTAGTATTAATAGAATAACCAAATCTTGTGATAAAATTGGAAAACTTTTCCAGTTTTTCAGGGTCGGGACGATCATGTATACGATAAACAAAAGTTTTGGCTCTCTGCCCGGGTTTTACCTTACCAATAAATTCGGCTACTTTTTTATTGGCCAACAGCATAAATTCTTCAATCAGCTGGTTTGCTTTTTTTTGTTCTTTAAAAAACACACCTAGAGGTTTTCCTTCATCGTCAAGGTTAAACTTAACCTCAACCCGCTCGAAAGAGATAGCTCCGCTTTTAAATCTTCGAGTCCTTAATTTCTGGGCAAGGCTATTTAAAAATAATATTTCTTCTTTTAACTCACCATCACTTCCCTCAATTATTTCTTGAGCCTCTTCGTAGGCCAATCGCTTATCAGATTTTATAATGGTTTTTCCAATCCATTGATCATGAATATCGGCATTATCGTCCATTTCAAAAACAATACTATAACATAGTTTTGCTTCGTTTGGACGAAGGCTGCAAACTTTATTCGACAATTTTTCAGGCAACATGGGGACTACCCTATCCACTAGATATACTGAAGTTCCGCGATTATAAGCTTCATCGTCAAGTACGGTTCCGGGAGTTACATAATGAGTAACATCCGCAATGTGTACACCAACCTGCCAATGTCCATTTCCCAGTTTTTGTAACGACAATGCATCGTCATAATCTTTGGCATCTTCAGGGTCAATAGTAAAAGTAGGAACATCTCTGAAATCGCGTCTTGATTCGTAATCGGCTTTGGTTATTTTTTCCGGGATTTTTTCTGCTTCTTGCTCAATATTTTGCTCAAAATCATAGGGTAATCCAAATTCAGCAAGAATTGCGTGCATTTCTGTTTCATTTGCACCAGGTTGCCCTAACACATTCACTACTTCGCCAAAAGGATTTTTATGTTTTGCCGGCCAGTCGGTAATTCTAACCACAACTTTATCACCATCCTGAGCATTCATTATTTTATTTATAGGGATAAAAATATCATAAGGCATTTGGCGTGAAGGAGAAACTAAAAAAGCAAAATTCTTAGAAACTTCAATTACACCCACAATTTGTTCATTGGCTCGTTTAATAATTTCAACAACCTCACCTTCGGGTTTTCTACCCCGCTGTTTAGCAAAAAGATGAACTTTTACAATATCTCCGTTTAAGGCATGATTTAAATTTGATTGAGTAACAAAAATATCCTCATCGCTTTCTTCTGATATAATAAAACCTGCTCCTTTTTGTGTGAGTTCAACTTTGCCCGTTATATGTCCCTTATGTGGTGCATATTTATATTTTCCGCGAGATATTTCTACTATGGTACCCTCGTCTCTTAGCTCAATTAAAATAGCATTAATCAGATTTTTTACTCCCTCATCTTTGATATTTAAATGTCTGGCAATTTGTTTATAATTAAAGACTTTTTGAGGGTTATCAAAAAAATATCCAATAATACCGTTCGTTAATATTTTTTTATTTAAGCGATTGTCCTGCTTTTTTGTTTTTTTCTTTTTTCCTTTTCCCATAATCGTATCATTTAAAATTGTAAAGTTAGGATTAAATATCCTCTCTTATTTTAATTTCCTGTTAAATCTTGTTTATAAAACTGAGCCATTTCGTCAATCGTTTTTTGCACAGGAACAAAATTCATTTTTAATGATTGCATTATTTTCTGGCTGGAATATTGCGATTTTGATAAGCTCGATTTTACTAAATCTTTTGTGAGTTCTCTTTTTTTTATTCCCAAATTACTAAGCAAGCCATCTACTCTTCGTGCAATGTTGAGCATGGGGCGGGTGGCCTCAATTGTTGGTTTCCTAACCGAAACAGCCGTACTAATCTTATCCAATAAATCTTTATACACTATATTCTCGCCATTTAATATAAATCGCTGATTAGAGATACTGCTTT
The DNA here is from genome assembly GCA_964635605.1 of uncultured Bacteroidales bacterium. GTDB lineage: Bacteria > Bacteroidota > Bacteroidia > Bacteroidales > UBA12077 > UBA12077. Next base: position 7,807 of record CAZWPU010000044.1, read on the forward strand.
CGGAAAGCTTAATCATAGCATACACAACATCACGTACATCAACAAACCCAGTTGTTCCTGTTGTATAAAATAACATTCCTTTCGCTGCTTTCGTAAAAATTAATCCACTGCCCGAATCCCAAAATCCCGGTCCTAAAACAACCGAGGGATTAACAATCACAGCATTTAATCCTTCCTGTATACCTCGCCAAACCTCCATTTCCGACTTGTATTTACTAATAGCATAAGGGGACCGATTTTTAGATGGAATCCAATAATTTTCTTCCGTTACAACCTCTCCATTAGGAGAGTCTTCCATCGTTGCTATCGAGCTAACAAAACACATTTTCTTTATATTCTGTTCCAAACTAGCATTTACTATATTAGCGGTACCTTCGATGTTCGTTTTTAATAATTCAGATTTATCCTTTTTATCGAAAGAAACCATGGCTGCACAATGATAAACAGTATCAACATCTTTTAATGTATCAAAATAAGTAGCCGGATCAAGGATATCTCCTTTTATCCACTCAATATTTTCTAATAATTGATTGGTATTATCCGTATAATATGAAAAAACATGTTTTATGCGTTTAATCTTTTCTGGATTACGAACCAACGCTTTTATTTTGTAGCCTTTTTTTGACAGTTGAAATAAAAGGTGTGCTCCTACTAATCCCGTGCCACCTGTAACAAATACCATAATTTTATATTTTTTTCGATGCTTCTTCGCCCCAAATTATTTTTTTACCAAAACCTAACCGGTTATCCGTAAATTTAAGAAATGTTAGTTCAACCATCCACAACGTGGTTTTCATTAACATAGCCACCGGAAAGCGTTTTAAATATTTCCCTTTTACTTTCTTCAACAGGTCTCCTTTAGGTTCCGTCATTTTACCCTGAAATTGCAATCCCTGTATTTTTCCAATAACATTGGTTTCTAAAACAATGGAACCCGCTACAATGTTTTGATTTAACACATCCTGGATATGTTTGGTTTCGTAGTCAGAGGTAAAAATCAACCTATTTTCTTCTTCATCATAAACATAAAAACAATTGGCACAATAAGAAATATTTTTTCTGGATGTTGCTAGCGTTAAAACATGATGTTTTTGGATAAATTTTATAATTCGTTGATCTACTATCTTCATGTTAAAAAATTAAACAGAATTATTTGATAAATATTTTGGCAAAGCTATGATAAATTAGTCAAGTTATTGGCCTCTTTTATTTTCTGAACATAAATATGTTACTCTTTAAAATCGGTTCCCCATCGTTGTGTATCAATTTGTAATCCGGCAAGATCGAGTACCCTATCGATTACTGTGGTTGCAATTTCCTGAACAGATTTTGGTTTGGAATAAAATGAAGGGGTAGCCGGACAAATTGTTCCCCCGGCCAAAGTTATCAGTTCCAGATTCTTAATATGAATAAGATTGTACGGTGTTTCCCTGGGAACTAAAATTAAATTTCTTTTTTCTTTTAGGGTAACATCTGCCGCACGGGTAATTAGATCATCCGAAGTGCCATGAGCTACTCTTCCCAATATTCCCATAGAGCAAGGACAAATAATCATGGTATGATATTGAGCCGAACCACTGGCAAATGGGGCATAGAAATCGGTTACCGGGTATTTTTTAAACGGATAATCCTGATACGATTTATCGCCTAATTCATGTTGCCATATTTCTTCTGCATTTTTAGAGAATATCATCCCTACCTCTTCTATTTGCTCATTCAGCAAAAGCAGTTTGTCCAATAATATTTTGGCATATATTGACCCACTGGCTCCGGTTACCGCTACAATTATTTTTTGTTTATTCATTTTCTCTCAAAATTTGCCAATTGATAATAAACAGCAAAGGTAAGCACATTGTTGTATTGTCCGCGGTTAAACAGAAAGGTTTGCCCTCCCGGATGGTCGCCAACCGGTAATATAGAGTAATTTAAACGAACATTAATATGTACTTTCTCCAACACCTGATATTGTATACCAATCAACAGGGAAAGCTCGTAAGGTTTAAAATCTGCTTCCAGTTCTCCATATCCGTCATCTTTGGTTCCTTTTACAAGATAGCCGGCGGCTAAACCAACATCGGCATTAAATTTTTTTAAAAATAAATATTTAAGCATTAGCGGAGCTTCAATATAATTTAATCTCGAATGATAATATAACGGATCTTTATTGGTTGACTTACTCCCTTTTTCGGTGTATCGTAACTCCAGTTGGGCTCTTACATATTTAGTAAGTTGGGTATAGGTGTATGCGCCTGCTGTTACTCCCATTTTATGGTATCCTCCGAGTTCATCACCGTCTAGTTGTGAAACTGATGCGCCGGCTAAAAAGCCTCCTCCAAAAGTTTGAGCCGATAACGGAAAAATCCCTAATAAACAAAAGCTAAAACATAACATTAAACGTTTCATAAAAATTGAGTTTTATCTTCTTATTTGCTAAAGGTATTGAATTTTTAAATTTTATTAATAAACTTTAACAATTCATTTGCGTATAGTTAGGTATAATATTTGTTATTTTGTAGCATACAAAACAAATTATTACTTACTTATGAAAAAATATTTACTTATCATATTATCCCTTTTTATTGCTTGTACTTCATTTGCTCAGGAGGATAATAACTCAGACAACCTCTTTAGCAGCGAGTTGCAAAAAGACTCTACCAAAATAAATCTTTTAGATTTACAAAAGCTGAAATTGTATCCTAATCCTGTTTCGGAAATTTTACATGTTGATTACGATGTTGTTTTTGTGAAAGAAGCGAAGTTGATTATTTATAATTCTATTGGGGTAACGGTTTTTTCTAAAAAATTTAAAGAAAAGCAAGATCAACTAGAAATCCAGGTTTCGGATTTTAAAAACGGGCTTTATTTTTGTTCGCTACAAATTGATGGCAAGTTGCTGAATACCAAAAAAATATTAGTTAACCATTAGCATATTTCTCTTTTAATTGTTCAACCAACAGAGGAACTCCGGTAGTTGCTTTTTCCTTAATATAGGTTATTTGTGAGGAATACTTTGAATTCACATCATGTGGATCAATTAAAAAAATGGGAGTATTATTAGGAACATAATCGATTAATCCTGCGGCAGGATAAACATTTAGCGAGGTCCCCACTACCACAAAGATATCTGCTTTTTCACAGATAGATGCTGCATCCAGAATAGCATTTACCGGTTCGCCAAACCAAACCACATGAGGCCTAAACTGGGATCCTTTATCACATTTATCTCCTAATTTTAATTCCCATCCCTGAATGTTATAAATAAGATTTTCATCTACTGTACTTCGGGCTTTGCGTATTTCACCATGCAAATGAAACACATTTTTACTTCCGGCTCTTTCGTGCAAATCGTCTACATTTTGAGTAATAATTTGTACCTCAAAATATTTTTCCAGTTCAACCAATCCAAGGTGTCCTTTGTTGGGAGAGCATTCTAACAATTTTTTTCGTCGTTCGTTATAGAAACGTAGCACCAATTCAGGGTTCTCTTGCCAGGCCTGCGGACTAGCTACTTCCATAACATCATATTCTTCCCATAAGCCACCCATATCGCGAAAAGTTTTAATGCCACTTTCGGCGCTAATGCCAGAACCAGATAAAACAACCAATTTTTTCATTATCGTTGGATATTTTAAATTCAACTTCTATAAAAATAATTAAAATCTGACAACAATAAAAAATTCATATTAAACCCAAACTATAT
>CAZWPU010000045.1:0-5012 GCA_964635605.1 uncultured Bacteroidales bacterium
AAGATCTTTTATTTCAGGAAGTTGAAGTGGAAAATCCGGTATATATGCCTGTGTTAGGTATTGGCGCTGGTGTGATAAATTATTATGGCGAGTTAAAAAATGATATGCAAGGCCTTACACAAGGTACACCCAGTATACGAATTAATTTATTTCAATACCTTGATAACAAACATCATTGGAAAGCTAATGCAAATGTGTTAGTGGGAAAAATTACCGGCTTTGAACGATCCTATACTGAAACGGATAAAAACTGGAACTTCTCCTCTGAGATTTTTTCTTTAGGACTAAATGTTGAATATGGATTCGGAAATATTTATCAGGGAAATAAAAAAATCCGTCCGTTTATTTCTTTGGGTGGTGAATATATGGAGTTTGATTCTAAATCAGATTTAAGGAATGATGTAGGGGAATATGTTTATTATCCCGATGGCACCATTCAGGTTGACGATCAGATTGTTACACGGGATTATGATTACGAAACCAATATCCAGGAAGAAGATTTTTTTGGACGGGGAGATTATTCTCCTAGTACATTTGCTATTGTTGCCGATGCAGGGATTGATTTTAAAGTAGGGGATCGCGTAGCACTCCGTATAGCCTCGTCATTGCATTATACTTTTACCGATGACATTGATGGTATTAGTTATAAAAATACTATTGGACGCATTGGAGATGATATGAACGATATGTTTTCATTAACATATGTTTCCCTTAATATTGACCTGTTTTCCGAGGCAAAAACAAAAGTTATGGAAAATTTGTTTGCTGATGTTACTGGCGATTTTGACTATACCTTAATTGCTGATACTGACAAAGATGGCGTTCTTGATTTACGAGACGACTGTCCTGATACACCCGCAGGGGTTGCTGTAGATTCTGTAGGTTGCCCACACGATGATGATAAAGATGGCGTACCTAACTACATGGATAAGGAACAATTCTCTAACAAGAATGCTATTGTTGACAAATATGGTGTGGAGATGAGCAGTAATAAGATCCGCGATATGTTATTTGAGGATGTTCCTGCCGTGACCAGGGATGAGGTGTATATGATTCCAATTGGATACGGTGGATGGTCTGGTGATACAGAATATGATGAAATACCAGAAAAATTTAAAAAGCTCGATAAAGATGGCGATAACTACATCTCTTTTGATGAACTTCTCGAGGCTATTGATGGTTTCTTTGATTTTGATTCGGGATATTCTGCTGAAGATATTTATGAGTTGAACAATTTCTTTTTTGCCCAGTAAAAAAATATTTTTAAAATTTCCTGATTCGCTCCATATCGCGTTTTAGGTCTTTTCTTTTAATCTCTTCGCGTTTGTCATACTCTTTCTTCCCTTTGGCAAGGGCTATATCAACCTTAGCCCATCCATTTTCATTAATAAACAAGCGAGTAGCAACAATGGTCAATCCTTTTTCGGTAGATTTCCGCTCTATTTTTTTAAGTTCTATCTTGTTTAAAAGTAATTTGCGGTCGCGTTTCGGCTCGTGATTGTAATGAGTACCAAAGGCATATTCAGAAATATTTAATCCTTTAATATATAATTCGTGCTCATGAAAAAAACAATAACTATCTACCAGACTGGCTTTTCCTAAACGGAGCGATTTAATTTCAGTACCCGTTAACCTTATGCCTGCTGTGTATTTTTCAATCAGTTCATAATCGAAAAAAGCTTTTTTGTTTTTTATGTTGATCTTATTTTGCATAAAATTTACTTTTTAAGGCTACAAAGGTATTGAATTATTTGGTACAAAAAATAGGTATAATGGTTTAATATACTGAAAAATAAATGATGACACTCATAATAACCGAGCTGATTATGATGAGCAAAGCGCCAATAATTAATAAGGAGATTAATGCAAAACCGGTAAGTTTTTCTGCAGGGACTCCTAACAAAGGTTTAACGCCTTTCCAGTATAGAACAATTGAGTACAACGACACATAATTAATAAATCCTATTTGTGGATGAAAAGAAGATATACCATAAGCGATTAGTGCAGGTAACGAAGAAAAAATCATTAACTTAAACGTACGGTTTAAATTCTTGTTGGTATCAAATTTTGGTAAAAGCTCATTGATTATAAATGCCGAAAGGTAAATGGTGAAAATCGTAATTAGAAGAAACGAAAGCACGGCAAGCGATCCATTCCCTACTGAGTGATCTTCCCAGTTGAGGATTCTTCCTACGAAAATCAACAACGAACTGAAAAGAATAACAGGGATAATATATTGGATAAACAAATTTTTGTTGGTAGCCTTTTCTTGAGCGATCTTTTCCCACTCCTGTGCTGGCAACAGAATAAACATGCGGATACGATTCACGATTTTATTTAAATCCATAGTAAAAATTTATGCGTACAAAAATAATCGAATCGTGTAATTTAAAACTATAACAACCTATATTTTTAATAAATATTATCAACAATCCTTATCTTTACAAGGATTATTAAAAACAAAAATTTTTATGGCTGAGGATTACAATTTATTAACCATATTAGGGCCTACCGCCGGTGGAAAAACATCTGTTGCCACACATATGGCTTATATTTTAAATGGCGAAGTAATAAGTGCCGACTCGCGCCAGGTCTACCTCGGCATGGATTTAGGAACAGGGAAGGATTTGGACGATTATGTGGTTGAAGGAAAGAAAATCCCGTACCATTTAATTGATATTGTAGATGCCGGATCGAAATATAATGTGTATGAGTATCAGCAAGATTTTATCCATGTTTTTAAGGACTTGCAGTCCCGTAATAAATTTCCGGTTTTATGTGGTGGCTCGGGAATGTATATCGAAGCCGTTTTAAAAGGCTATAGACTAATTCATGTGCCGGTGAATGAATCCCTAAGAGACGATTTGAACCAAAAACCAACCGAAGAATTAATAGCCATCTTAGCATCCTATAAAAAACTGCATAATACTACCGATATTGATACCCGTAAACGCATGATCCGGGCCATTGAAATTGAAGCATACTATGCAGAGCATCCGCAACCGGATACTGAATTTCCGGAGATCAAACCCTTGTTGGTAGGAGTGAAGTTTGACCGTAAATCGCAGCGGAAAAGGATTTCCGAACGTCTAAAGCAGCGGTTGTTTGAAGGAATGATTGATGAAGTAAAACAGCTAATCGACCGGGGAATTGCCGTGGATAATCTGTTGTATTACGGACTGGAATATAAATTTGTTACGCAGCATATTACCGGTGAACTAAGCTACGAGGAAATGTTTACAAAGCTCGAAACTGCCATACATCAGTTTGCCAAACGGCAAATCACCTGGTTCCGGCGCATGGAGCGCAATGGATTTGAAATACACTGGCTCGATGGCTATGCCCCCATGCACGAAAAAACCAACCGTATTTTAGCGCTTTTAGGAAAAAGATAATTTATGTGGATTTATCCACTAAGCCGCTTGTAGCGGCTAGGCGGATTATTGAATTAATTTTGAAGTTTTAGAAACCATCAAACTATCTCATTTATTTTGATTTATTGTTTTTTATAACCGTAAATGTTTATAAAATTTATTTCTTTGCATTACATCCAAATTAGATTAAGCCACAGTTGTTAAGATATATGATTGCTGTCTTTTTATATATCCTCACAATTCACCCAATTAAAAAATATATTTGTAAACCATTCACCCCAAGAACCAATTTTGCTCAATGAGTTTATGAATTAGAAAATAAGAAATGCAAAGGTTTATACCCGAAAATAAATAATTGTAGAAAACTCTTATTCTTTGAAATTTCCTCCGGAAAAGGATTCCCAGGTTAGGTATAAATATACAAATCAGCATGATCACAAAAAACAGGCTGCTCAGTTGGTATTCAATATCGCTGGGCCCGAAAAATATAAATATGTAAGCACAAATAAGCAATACGGCCAAATAGATGAGGTATGTAATTTTGAGGCTCAGGGTGGAGATCTTGCGTTTGAAATTGATCATGAATGGTTTTACCACAATAAATGCGAGCAGGTAGATTGTTAAAAAAACAATCATCATTAAAAAATGGAAAAACTTAATGATTACACCATCCATAGTTAAAGAGAATATTTTTTAAAAATAAGTAAATCTCTAAAGAAAAACAAAAAGCCGGAAAAATCCGGCTTTCAGTAAAAGTATAGTTTAAAATTTATTGATCATCTTTTAGCCATTTATCGAGCCAGCTAAAAAATTCACGCTGCCACAAAATACCATTCTGCGGACGAAGTACCCAGTGATTTTCGTTAGGGAAAAATAAAAATTTACTGGGTATACCTCTAAGTTGTGCTGCATTAAAGGCACTCATTCCCTGGGTATATGCAATGCGGAAATCCTTTTCGCCATGAACCACCATAATGGGTGTATCCCATTGGTCAACAAATTTGTGTGGCGAGTTATCATATGTTTTTTTGGTGGATTTATCCCAGTAAGGCCCTCCATAATCCCAGTTCATAAAGAATAACTCTTCGGTTTCGAGGTACATGGCTTCGAAGTTAAAAATTCCATCGTGTGCAATAAAAGCATCGAAACGGCCGTCGTGATTACCTGCAATCCAGAATACTGAAAAACCACCATAGCTAGCCCCTACAGCTCCCAGATTGTTTTCGTCAACAAAAGGTTTTTGGGCTAAAGCATCAATAGCGCTGAAATAATCTTTCATATTTTGGCCGCCATAGTCGCCCGAGATTTGCTCGTTCCATTCCTGTCCAAACGATGGTAACCCTCGTCGGTTAGGTGCTACAATAATATAATCGTTAGCAGCCATCATCTGAAAATTCCATCGATACGAAAAGAACTGGCTTACCGAACTTTGCGGGCCACCCTGGCAGTATAATAAGGTGGGATATTTCTTCTCGGGATCAAAATTAGGAGGATAAATTACCCATACCAACATATCTTTATTATCGGTAGTTTTAATCCATTGTTTTTCCACATCGCCAAATTTTAGCTGGTCGAGGAGATTCTTATTTACAAAAGAAAGTTGGTTTTCTTCTCCTGTTTCAGGGTTAATGGCAAAAA
>CAZWPU010000045.1:5112-11221 GCA_964635605.1 uncultured Bacteroidales bacterium
TTATTTACAAAAGAAAGTTGGTTTTCTTCTCCTGTTTCAGGGTTAATGGCAAAAATTTCGGTAGGCATCGACATGCTCTGTTTGGTTCCAATTAACCTCTCTTTACTTGGTATTAAGGATAGGTAGTTGTGTGTACCTTCGGTAATTTGTTTTATCTCTCCATTATCAATATTAAGGTTATAAATCTGGTATCGTGCATGATAATCGCTGGTAAAATAAATGGATTTACTGTCATCGGTCCAAACCAGGCCATGGACATTTTGATCAAAATTAGCGGTATAGTCTTTGCGTTCGCCGGTTGCGAAATCTAAAATAAACAAACGATTTTGGTCAGCTTCATATCCGTCTCTCTCCATGCTTTCCCAGGCAATCATTTCGCCATTAGGCGAGTAAACCGGATTTTGGTCATATCCCATCAATCCGCCGGTTAAATTAATGGTTTTCTTTGTATCCAAATCAAATACGTAAATTTCAGAATTGGTAGAAAGAGCATATTTTTTACCTGTCATTTTTTTGCAGGTATAAGCAATTTTTTTGCTATCCGGGCTCCAGTTGATTTGCTCCATTCCGCCAAATGGTTCCATGGGCGAGTCATAACGTTCACCGTCCATAATATCCACTTCATTTTTTATAGATTTTCCGTCATAATCGGCAATAAAAATATGGCTGTAGGTATAATCGTGCCATTTATCCCAGTGGCGGTACATTAAGTCAGTTTCTATTCTTGCTTCGGCATCTGGAAGGTCAGGGTGTAACTCATTTACGGTTTGGTCGAGTTTTACATCTTTAATAAAAACAATCTTTTGCTGATCGGGCGAATATTTAAACCCATTGATTCCTCTTTTAATAGAAGAAATTTGTTCATGGTTTGTTCCATCAGGGTTCATTTCCCAAAGCTGTAAGCTGCCATCTTCAGTACATAAAAAACCAATTTTTTTGCCGTCGGGGCGCCATTGATGCGAATATTCGCCAGATTTAGTATTGGTAATATTTGTGGCTTCGCCACCTTCGGCAGACATGGTAAATATTTCACTATTGCCGCTATTTTTGTCCACATCATAAAAGGAAACGCCAAAAGCAATGGTTTTTTGATCGGGGGATAACTGAACACTACCCACTCGTCCAAACGACCATAAAACTTCAGGAGTCATTATTTCGGATGAGAGTTGAAGTGTATCTACAGGATTCCCGATTTTTGTTTTTACGGTTTTTTCACCAGAGCAAGAAATGATCAGTGTTAAAAGGATTAATCCTGCTGTTAATTTTAATTTGTGCATGGTGTTTTATTTTTTATAGGTTATTTTTCAATGGGTTTTGCAAAAGCTTCTTTAATCTTATTTTCCAGTTCATCGGCTAGTTCAGGATTGTCTTTAAGGAGTTTTTTAACTGCTTCGCGGCCTTGTCCCAGTTTTGTTTCTCCATAGCTAAACCACGAGCCACTTTTTTTAACAATATTTTGTTCAACACTAAGGTCAACAATTTCACCTACTTTTGAAATTCCTTCGCCATAAACAATATCAAACTCGGCTTTTTTAAAGGGTGGTGCCAGTTTATTTTTAACAATTTTAACACGGGTTCTGTTTCCCGAAACATCTTCACCCTCTTTGATCTGGCCTATTTTCCGAATATCTATACGGACGGTAGCATAAAATTTAAGGGCATTACCACCGGTTGTAGTTTCCGGGTTTCCAAACATAACGCCAATTTTTTCACGTAACTGATTAATAAATATACAGCAGGTATTGGTTCGGTTTATATTAGCTGTAAGTTTTCGTAATGCTTGTGACATAAGCCGCGCCTGAAGTCCCATTCTTGAATCGCCCATTTCGCCTTCAATTTCTGCTTTTGGCGTAAGGGCAGCTACCGAGTCAATTACTATAACATCAATGGCTCCTGAGCGAATCAGGTGATCGGTTACTTCTAAAGCCTGTTCTCCATTGTCGGGTTGTGAGATTAAAAGATTTTCTACATCTACTCCTAGTTTTTCGGCATAAAAACGGTCAAATGCATGTTCTGCATCAATAATGGCAGCAATACCTCCTTTTTTTTGTGCTTCGGCCACTGCATGAATAGCCAGTGTGGTTTTTCCCGACGATTCAGGTCCGTAAATTTCAATTACCCTGCCACGCGGGAAACCGCCTACACCCAAAGCCATGTCAAGAGATATTGATCCTGAAGAAATGGATGGTACATCAGCAATCGCTTTGTCCCCCATTTTCATGATGGTGCCTTTGCCATAATCTTTATCAATTTTGTCTAGGGTTAATTGTAGCGCTTTTAGTTTTTCCTTATTAATATCTGTTTCTTTTTTTTCTTTTGCCATAATATATTTTTTTCTTAATTAAATGTTTAATGTTGTAAATATTTGATTGGTGTGGTCTTTGGTTTTTACTTTTTCAAAAATTTTTTCTATCGTCTGATCTTCAGCAATAATGTAAGTTTTTCGCAGAACACCTTCATATGTTTTTCCATACATTTTTTTCTCTCCCCAGGCATTGTATTGATTTAAGATCTTTTTCTCGGGATCTGATATTAATCTAAAAGGTAAATCGTGTTTGTCGATAAATTTTTGATGAGAAATTTCATCATCCGGACTTACTCCAATAACATCCATTCCTTTATTTAAAAAGTCACTATAGTTGTCACGTAAATTACATGCTTCGCTGGTACAGCCAGGTGTATTATCTTTGGGATAAAAGTAAAGAACAAGTTTTTTCCCTTTATACTGATCTAAATTTATTTCTTCGCCTTTTTGATCAATACCTTTAAACATTGGAGCTTTATCTCCTTCTTTCAATAGTGCCATAGCTATTCTGTTTATGATTTGTAAAATTAAAAAATAACATGAATAACAACATCATGTTTAATCGGATTGTTTTGAATTTTCATGAAATTTATTTACACTTTCAATTTACTATATTTTAAAAAATTAAAAAAGTAAATGGTGTTTTTCTTTCACCCCAAGGGCAGGAATATTAAATTTGTACTAATTAGTTTATACGATGTAAAATAATAATGATGATTAAATGCAGGGTATATTGTTTTACTTTAAGTTTTATTTTGCTTGTTTTTACGTTAAATGCACAAGAACAAAGTGACTCTTCAGAATTAAATGAATTAAAAACGGCATATATTAATTTTAAGCAGGGTAATTATTCCGATGCTTATGCTTATTTCAAACAAATGCTTGAAATATATCCCAAAGATCCTACGTATAATTATTATACCGGAATTTGTTTATTGCATATTGATAAAAATCCAGAAAAAGCACTTCATGCATTAAGATATGCATCAACACAGGATGTTCCCGATGATGTATATTTCTACTTAGGATTGGCATATCATCAAAATTATCAATTTAATGAAGCGTTACAAAATTATTTATGGTTTCAAGAAAAAGCCAACAAAAAACAGGTTAAACATTATGCGTTAGAGAACTACATCTCTATGGCTCAAAATGGGTTGTATTTAATTAAATATGGGAGAAATCTTTCCGTATACAGCCGGGAAAAGATTGCAAAGGATGAGTTTTATAAACAGTATCAATTTAATGATCTAGATGGGAAATTTATTGATAAGGATGTTTTTGTTGATTCGGAAAAAGATTCTTTAGCTGAAAATACGGTACTTTTTGTACCCAACGAACTGGAACGAAAAGAAGTATTATATTTTGCCGCAAAAAATAATATCCGTGACGATTACGACCTTTACCGGATAACAAAATTGTCAGATACAACCTGGAGCGAGCCTGTAAATTTAGGAGAAGTTATTAATACGCCGTTTGATGAAAATTATCCGTTTATACATTCCGACGGTTCAACTTTATATTTTGCTTCGAAAGGGCATTACAGCATGGGCGGGTATGATGTCTATAAAAGCTCATGGGACTGGGACAGACAAGTTTGGAGCGAGCCGGAAAATCTTGGATTCCCCATAAATTCACCCTTCGACGATATATTGTTCGTTCCATCAGCCAATAATAAACTGGCAATGCTGAGCTCTAGCAGAAACAGCAAAAAGAATGAATATATCGTCTATAAATTCGATCCTGAATATTATTCGCCTTATATCGAATTAAATAGCCATGAAATGATTAGACAGATGGCCGATATGAAGGTAAATGCCACCCTTGATTCCAGAGAAAGACAAAAGTCAAAATTTGCAGAAAGCAAAAAAGCAGAATCATTTATCAAACCATCGCTTGAAAAAGATTTTTTGTATAAATCGGAATACGACAGTTTAATGAATTTAGCGTTGAGTTATCAACTGAGAGCCGACTCGCTTCGATGGATAATCGATGATAAGCGAAAACAGTTTGATCATACCCCCGATGGGCAAAGTCGAGCGAAATTATCTAACCAAATTATTGAGCTGGAACAACAGGTTTATTTAACCCAAAAAAGTGCCGATAAGTGTTATCAGAGAGTTCGTGAGATTGAACAGCAAAATATGGCTTTGAAAAATATAACCTATGGATTTTTAGGAGAGGATCATCGTGAGAGAGAAATCGATCAATCAGATCAAAACAATACAAAAAAGGAGAGGCAACATTTGGATGTTGCATTTGAGCAAGACTCTTTGCGTAAAATTCAGTTCTTTTCTGATGTAACGGACGAAGTGCAGGAACAATCGTATGCTTTTGGATTAAATATTAAATCCACATCCCGTTATACTGCTGCGAATCCTATACCCGTTAATGAGCAATTACCCGAAGGAATTGTATATATGATTCAGTTGGGAGCATTTAGCTCAGCCAAGAATCCGGCTGTTTTTAAAGGGTTAGAACCCTTATCAGCTATTAAAAAACTAAATAGTAATATCCTAAAATATTATGCCGGGAAATTCAGAACCATTCGTGAAGCCGAAAAAAATCTTCCACAAGTAAAATCCAAAGGATTTTCTGATGCATATATTGTTGCTTTTCACAATGGTAAAATTATTCCGATAAATCAGGCGGTAAAATTAGAGGCTAAAAGTCCTGAAATAAATTATTCAAACCCAGGAGAAGTACAGGCAAAAGCAGATAAGACTGAAAGAGCTGATAATCTGTCGATAATTTACACGGTAAATTTGATCTTGACCGATGCCGATTCAATCCTTGTTGATAAAATAAAAGCCCTGTTGCCTGACACAAAAGATTTATATTTAGAGAAGCAAAATAAACGACAAAAAGTTACCATTAAATCATTTACTAATTTTGAGGAAGTTTTTGCATTAAAAAATAAAATTGAATCCATTGTGAATAAAGAAGTTGAGGTGTATGCTTATTTTGCCGAACATCAAATTCCTTTAGATCAAGCAGTAAAAATGACTCAATAACATAAAAATTTAATATCTTTATATTGTTTTAAAATTGTATCTTAGGCTTTTTTAATTAAGGAACTATGGGAAGCAGAAAAAAAACCGAAAAACATCAAAAGTTTGAAATCAATGAGAATTCCAAAAGGGATTTTTCGTTATTTTTATATAACGATGATGTTCACGATTTTGACTTTGTAATTAATTCGCTTATCGATGTTTGTAAACACGATTCGGTTCAAGCCGAACAGTGTACTTTTCTTGTGCATTATAAAGGAAAATGTGATGTAAAAAAAGGGAAATACAGTCATTTAAAAAAACTGCATGATCAATTGCAAAGCAAAGGTTTAATTGTATCAATAAATTAATATGTCATTAACTGCTATTATATTTTTAATCGTTCTGGGAATTATTTTATTCTTTATTGAGTTTTTAATTATTCCCGGAGTTACCATTGCCGGAATTGCTGGAGCAATCTTAATTTTTATAGGCATTTACTTTGGATACAAAGAATATGGCACACCAACGGGTCATTATATCCTTTTGGCAACGGCAGGAGTTTCTATTTTTTCTGTCGTATTTATGCTACGCGCAGGTACATGGGAAAATATAATGCTTAATTCGAAGATTGAAGGAAAATCAAGTACATCGTTTGAAAATGAAATAAATATTGGAGATATTGGCGAAACGGTAACCCGCCTTAATCCTTATGGAAAAGTGTTTTTAAACGAAAAATATTACGAAGCAAAATCATCCAGTTCATATATCGATCCTAAAACAAAAGTTCAGATAAAAAAGATTGAAGGATCGC
>CAZWPU010000046.1:0-11179 GCA_964635605.1 uncultured Bacteroidales bacterium
AGTCTCGTCCATCAATACCTTTTCTTATATTATATTTTGTTAAGTTATCTACATCAATAAATGAAAGTCCTGTATAGCAACAGAATACAAAAATATCTTTTACAATATCAAGTCTGTTAATTTTAAGCTTTTTTGCTTCAAGCAAATTAAGTTCTTCTTTTGTTAAGAAATCTCTTTTTACTTGTTTAAAAGTAGCTTTGTATTTTGCAAAAGGGTCTTTCTGCAGCCATTCGTTTTTTATGGCCAAATTAATTACTTTACGAAAGTTTTTTAAATATTTTATTGTAGTATTATGGTTGCATTTTCTTTTAACCTTGAAATACTGCTCTAAATCTGCAATAAAAGAGTAGTTAAGTTCTTTTAGAAAAATATCATCTTTTTTATATTTTAATCTTAAAAATTTTTTTAAATGTTCTAAAGTAGTCGAATATCTGTCATATGTGGCTTGAGCATAAGTCGATCCTATTTGTTCTTGAATTATTTTATTGTGATATTTAAAGGCTTCTATTAAACTTTTATTGCTTATAGAAATTCCCAAATACCTGTTTTTTAAGTTTTGGGCAGTTATAAATTCATTTCTATCAACCATTTCTCGATGATGATCGTAGATTTTATTTTTTACAATATCCAGGTAACTGTTTAATTTTTTTATTTCAGGTTTATTTCCTTTTGCTTTATTTGCTTTGTTGTCCCATTTATTTGGATCAATATATCTTTTAATTGAAATTTCGGCTCTCTTGCCATTAATAGTTATTCTCAAGAAAATAGGAGCTTCACCATCGCTGTTTGTTCTCTCTTTTCGAATAAAAAATAAAAGATTAAATGTGCTATATGTATTCATATGTACTAAAATTAAATTTTTGTTAACCGAATTTGTTAAATATGGATTAAAATAACGCAAAATATATTAAAAATGCAAATTTGTAATTAATTGTATATTAAACAGTAGTATGAAATTCGGTTAACAGTTGATTTTTTGTTTTTGTTAACCGAAAACGCCACATAAATGGTGAATTATTTTGGATTATAATGAAAAAAGAGAAACCGAAGTTTCTCTTTAATTCATTAATTTTAGTACGTTTTGTATTGATTTGTACTTTGGAGTAGTGGAGCTGGCGGGAGTCGAACCCGCGTCCGAATAAGGAACCAAAATGCTTTCTACATGCTTAGCTCTTTTTCGGTTTTCGTGACTGGCGTGGCAAAGAGCGGCCCAACCAGTCCTTAGCTTCAATTAAATTTCGCCCGGTTATCGAAGCCCTAACCGGACTAGTTTAACTTTTACGATGCCTCGTATTCAGACTGTGGTTAAACAGCGCAGCCTGAGAGACAGCTTGTTCCGACGTCTTACGTTGGAATTAGGCTTAATTCACTTCGTGATATTAAGCCGCAAGCGCGTAATTGTTTTCGCCGTTTATAAATCTGAGCTTTGATATTTACGAGCCAAAACCCAATGCTCGGCATGCTTACATTCCAATTTACCTCACCGTCAAAACCAGGTCAGCCCCAATTGAAATGTTTTTAAGAATTGCAAAGTTACAAAATCATTTACCCATTACTAAGTATTTTCGTTAAAAAAAGTTAATTTAGAGCACTCTAAAGTATAACAAAAAAATAATAAGAATTATGAAAAAAATAAAAGTAGGAGTGATACGCGAAACAAAGAATCCACCGGATAAACGTGTACCTGTTACCCCATCGTTAGCGGTAAAACTTACCGAGCGGTTTCCTAATACCGAATTATATATTCAGCCAAGTGATATCAGATGTTATACCGATGAAGAATATCAATACCTGGACTTAAATGTTAAAGAAGATTTAAGCGATTGTGATATCCTGGTGGGTGTAAAGGAAGTAGAACCTTCTTCTTTAATTGCCAATAAGACCTATCTGTTTTTTGCCCATGTTGGTAAAAAACAGTCTTATAATCGTGGATTATTACAAGAGATTATAAAAAAGAAAATTCGATTGGTGGATTACGAATATTTAACCGATTACAATGGACAACGTATTGTTGCTTTTGGCCGTTGGGCAGGCATTGTCGGTGCTTACAACGGACTCAGGGCTCGTGGGATCCGTAATGACTCATTCGAATTAAAACCGGCACACCAATGTCGCGATATGGATGAGATGTTTGCCGGATTGAAACGGGTTAAATTGCAAAAGAAAAAAATTCTTGTAACCGGAGGTGGAAGAGTTGCTATGGGAGCCATGGAAACACTTAGTCAGCTAAATATCCGTGAAGTTACACCCGAAGAGTATTTGAATAAGGAATTCGATGAACCCGTAATTTGCCGTCTGGATCCAGAACATTATGTAAAACATAAAGGGGGTATGCAGTTTAATTTGCAGCATTTTTTCGATCATCCCGAAGAGTATGAGTCAACCTTTAAACCTTATACCAAAGTTACCGATCTTTATATTGCATGCCATTTTTGGGATCCCAAATCACCCAAATTTATTACCAAAGAAGATTATTTTGACCCGGATTTTAATATTACCGTTATTGCTGATGTTAGTT
This sequence comes from uncultured Bacteroidales bacterium, assembly GCA_964635605.1. Taxonomy (GTDB): domain Bacteria; phylum Bacteroidota; class Bacteroidia; order Bacteroidales; family UBA12077; genus UBA12077. Next base: position 2,519 of record CAZWPU010000046.1, read on the forward strand.
GTGATGTAAATGGGCCTATTGCTTCAACCGTAAGGGCTTCGACCATTGCCGATCCATTTTACGGATACAATCCTGAAACAGGTGAAGCGGGAAGGCCATTCATTAACCCTAAGAATATTACGGTAATGGCTGTGGATAATCTGCCCGGCGAATTGCCACGAAATGCTTCTTCCGATTTTGGGGAAGATCTTATAGACAAAGTTTATCCCTCGCTTTTTGGACATGATGATGCCGGAATTATCGAAAGAGCAACAATTACTAAAGATGGTAAGCTTACCGAAAGATTTGCTTACTTACAGAACTACCTGGAAGGGAAAGAGTAGTATTTAATATATGTATAGATAAATAGGACAGGGTGTAATATGCAGTGGTAGTAGGCTGATGGCTTGCCTGCCAACGATAGGAATCAAAAGGCAATGAGTTGGAAAAATTGACTTGCTTGTCATGATAGATAAATGACAGGCAGGTTAATCTGACCTTCATCGGTTTTTATATTGAACTTTACTGCTAATCACTGCATTGAAATCGACGTAAAGTGTACAATAAATTTTTTAAATAATTGAAGATTGTTTATCAACATGTTAAATAACTTTGATTTAACTTACGAAACGACCATTTTTCATAATATCTTTATTGCGGATTTAAGGTTTCACGAAAGAAAATGAAAAAGGAAATGAAGCAATTAAAGCTTACATTTCATTTCTAATAAAATATAAAATGCCAATGAATTACTAAGTATCTTTGCGTCCTTGTGTCTTAGCGGTTAAAAAATATATTAAAATGTAAGCTCTTTCAACCCTTTAATCGTTTTTTGCGGATTTTTGGATTTGAAAATATAGCTCCCGGCAACTAACACATCACATCCTGCCTTAATTAATGATTTTGCATTGGTATGATCTACTCCACCATCTACTTCGATAAGTGCGTTCGATTTCTTTTCTTTTATGAGTTGTTTTAATTCTTTAACTTTTTCTAAAGCATTAGGAATAAATTTTTGACCACCAAATCCGGGATTTACCGACATAATTAAAACCAGATCCACTTCAGCAATAATATCTTTCAATAAATGAACGGGAGTGTGTGGATTTAGCGTAACACCGGCTTTTATCCCTAACGATTTAATTTTTTGAACAGTACGGTGTAAATGATTACAAGCCTCAAAATGTACTGTTAATATATTAGCCCCGGCTTGATAAAAATCATCAATGTATCGGTCGGGGTCAGTAATCATTAAATGAACATCCAAAGGTTTTTGAGCATGTTTTTTTATGAATTTCATTACCGGAAATCCAAACGAAATATTGGGAACAAAAATACCATCCATAATATCTAAATGAAACCAATCGGCCTGACTTTGATTAATCATATGGATATCACGTTCTAAATTTCCAAAATCGGCAGCCAGTAATGATGGAGAAATTAAATGATTCATAATTTTTATGCTTTTATTTTGCAAAAATAAATAAAAAAAGGAAATGGCTTAGTTTCCTTCAGATTAAATCCGGCCAAAATATTTTTAACCCAGGTATGTTTTAAGAATTTTACTGCGCGTGGTATGCTTCAGTCGCTTTATGGCTTTTTCTTTAATTTGTCGAACCCGCTCACGGGTGAGGTTAAACTCTTCGCCAATTTCTTCCAGTGTATATGGATGTTTCCCGTTTAATCCGAAATAAAGCTTAATGATATTTGCTTCGCGATCGGTTAAAGATGATAAAGCACGTTCAATCTCTTTGCGTAAAGAGTCGTTAAGCAAGTTCCCATCAGGGCTTGGGCTTTCATCACTGAGCAAAACTTCGTACATATCACCGTCTTCATCTTCGGTAAGTGGGGCATCCATACTAATATGCCTGCCCGAGCTACGCATAGCATCTTTAATATTTTCGGGAGCCAGCTCAATGGCTTTAGCTATTTCATCAATCGAAGGTTCACGTTCATATTTTTGTTCAAGCTCGGATAATGCCCGGTTTATTTTATTGATCGATCCGATTTTGTTTAATGGCAAACGAACAATTCTTGCCTGTTCTGCTAATGCTTGTAATATAGATTGCCGGATCCACCAAACAGCATAAGAAATAAATTTAAATCCTCTGGTTTCATCGAATCGTTTGGCAGCTTTGATAAGCCCAAGATTTCCTTCGTTAATTAAATCGGGTAAGCTAAGTCCTTGGTTTTGATATTGTTTAGATACCGAAACGACAAAGCGTAAATTGGCTTTAATAAGTTTTTCTAAAGCATGATTATCTCCATTGCGAACTTTTCTGGCTAACTCAACTTCTTCTTCAGCAGTTAAAAGATCAACCTTCCCAATTTCATGCAAATACTTATCTAAAGAGGCAGTTTCTCGATTGGTAACTTGCTTGATAATTTTTAACTGTCTCATTCTTTTTGTAAGGGATTATTAGCTTTATTAAACGTTACTTACAGGCAAATTGTTACAAATATATTCAAATATGTGTATAAAAATACATGATTAAAATTTTTTTTTGTTTTTTTACTCTCTTTCGCTTAAAATAAATTTTTCTTGAAAAAATTATCTCTAAATTTTTGGTATTTGTGAATTAATCTGTAATATTGCATTGTTTTTCCATAAGAAACAATTGTTAATCAACTCCTTCAGTAAATAATCATTCGTTTTACTGGCGAAATCAAGAAAAAACAAATTATATTCATAAAATACTTAATAAAAATAACTAATTTTCATAGTAAAATATGTACGACATTCTTGAATTGAATAAAAAATTGGTAAGTGAATTACGCGAAATTGCGAAATCTCTACAAATTAAGAAAGTTGAATCGCTTAAGAAACAGGATTTAATATACAAAATTCTCGATCAACAAGCTATTAATGCCACAAGCGATTCCAAATCCGATAAAAAAACATCAGGACGTAAAAGAAGCAACGAGCAATCACAATCTAACCCTAAACCTGATGCTTCAAAAACTTCGATAAAATCGAAAGTAAAGACGGAGCAGATTAAAAATACTACAAAACCTGAAGATAAAAAAGAAGTTTTAACTAAGGCAAAGGAAACAAAATCTAAACAGGAAGAAACTAAAAAGGTTATTCAAAAGAAGGATAACAATTATCCTGAAAATAGCCGAAGAGTACCTTCAAGATCATCGAATAATTATCAGAAACGATCGCAAGACAAAAGAAACGATCGCTCCTTCGAATTCGATGGAATTATAACCAACTCAGGAGTTTTAGAAATAATGCCAGATGGTTATGGCTTTTTACGTTCATCAGAATTTAATTATCTTAATTCTCCTGATGATATCTATGTTTCTCAATCACAAATTAAACTTTTTGGTTTAAAAACCGGAGATACGGTAGAAGGAACTATTCGTCCACCTAAAGAAGGAGAGAAGTATTTCCCATTAATTAAAATAGAAAAAATTAATGGACGTAGTCCGGATTTTATTCGCGATAGAGTGCCTTTTGATTATCTTACACCCCTTTTTCCTGAACAAAAGTTTACCTTAAATAATAATAAAAATGATAAACTATCAACTCGAATCGTTGATATGTTTTCTCCAATAGGTAAAGGACAGCGTGGATTAATCGTTGCTCAGCCCAAAACAGGTAAAACTGTTCTTTTAAAAGAAGTAGCCAATGCTATTGCTGCGAATCATCCTGAAATTTACATGATTGTTCTTTTAATTGATGAAAGACCTGAGGAGGTTACTGATATGGCACGAAGCGTTAATGCAGAAGTTATTTCTTCTACATTCGACGAACCAGCCGAAAGACATGTGCGAGTAGCAAATATTGTATTGGAAAAAGCTAAACGATTGGTAGAATGCGGACACGATGTGGTAATCTTACTCGATTCGATTACCCGTTTAGCCAGAGCTTTCAATACGGTATCACCAGCTTCTGGTAAAGTGTTATCCGGTGGTGTTGATGCCAATGCATTGCATAAACCAAAAAGATTTTTTGGTGCAGCTCGTAATATCGAAGAAGGTGGGTCGCTTACTATTCTCGCTACAGCACTTACCGAAACCGGATCGAAAATGGATGATGTTATTTTCGAAGAATTTAAGGGAACTGGTAATATGGAGTTACAACTTGACCGAAAACTTTCGAACAAACGGATTTATCCTGCAGTTGATATTACAGCTTCAAGTACTCGTCGTGAAGAGTTGTTGCTTGACAAGGAAATGTTAAATAAAATTTGGATTCTCCGAAATTATTTAACCGATATGAACTCGACCGAAGCGATGGGATTTTTACGTGACAGGCTTATAAAAACTCAAACCAACGAAGAGTTTATTATCTCAATGAATGCCGATTAAATGTTTAATAACACATATTTAACTGAAATGCGGGCTTAAGTCCGCATTTTTTGTTGTAAATAAGATAAATAAGTACTTATTTGAAATGAAAATGAATAAGTTCTCTTGAGATCTATTTTTTAATTTTCAATGCCAAATATGAGAATTTTATTTTAATTTTGTAAGTCCATTTAATTAGCTTGACGTATTCGTAAATATTATCTTTTTATATATTTATGAATTAATGAGGTTAAATATCATTTAATAAATAAATTAAGGAGTTAGAAATGTCACAAAAAAAGAAATTTATAACTTGCGATGGTAACTATGCAGCGGCTCATGTAGCTTATATGTTTAGTGAAGTTGCAGCGATTTACCCAATTACACCCTCATCAACTATGGCAGAATATGTTGATGAATGGGCGTCTCACGGAAGAAAAAATATTTTTGGCGATCAGGTGCAAGTTACCGAAATGCAATCCGAAGGTGGTGCTTCAGGTGCTGTTCACGGTTCACTGCAATCAGGAGCTTTAACTTCAACTTTTACCGCCTCACAGGGATTGTTACTGATGATTCCCAATATGTACAAAATTTCCGGCGAACTATTACCCGGTGTATTTCATGTAAGTGCACGTAGTTTAGCTGCTCATGCATTATCCATTTTTGGTGATCATAGCGATGTGATGAGTACTCGCCAAACTGGATTTGCTATGTTGGCTACAGGTAGCATACAGGAAATTATGGATATTGCCGGTGTAGCTCATTTAGCTTCCATTAAATCCCGAATTCCTTTTGTTCATTTTTTTGATGGTTTTAGAACATCTCATGAAATCCAGAAGGTTGAATATTTCGAAAATGAAGACTTAGCTAAATTTATTGATTATAATGCATTGCAACGTTTTAGAGACAATGCACTCAACCCTGAGCATCCGGTAACAAGGGGTACCGCTCAAAATCCGGATATTTTTTTCCAGGCTCGCGAAGCAGCTAGTAAATTTTATGATCCTGTTCCGGATATTGTTGAAGAATATATGCAGGAAATTACTAAATTAACCGGACGGGAATATCATCCATTTACGTATTATGGAGCTGAAGATGCAGAGAATATTATTGTTGCCATGGGATCTGTTACTTCAACCATTAAGGAAGTAGTTGATTATAAAATTGCTCAGGGCGAAAAAGTGGGTTTAATATCTGTTCATTTATATCGTCCATTTTCTGAAAAATATTTTATGAAAGCACTACCTAAAACGGTAAAAAGAATTGCTGTTTTAGATCGTACCAAAGAAATCGGAGCAAACGGTGAACCATTATACATGGATATTAGAGAATTATTTTTTGAAAAAGAAAATGCTCCAGTGGTGGTAGGTGGCCGATATGGATTGAGTTCAAAAGATACTACTCCGGCACATATCATATCTGCATATGATAATTTAAATCTACCCGAACCTAAAAATCATTTTACATTAAGTATTGTTGATGACGTTAAATTTACTTCTTTACCCATAATACCGGATGTAAGCGTTGTTCCTAAAGGAACATTCGAAGGTAAATTTTATGGTTTAGGTTCTGATGGTACCGTTGGTGCTAATAAAAACTCTATTAAAATTATTGGCGATAGTACTGATAAATATGCGCAGGCATATTTTGCATACGACTCAAAAAAATCAGGTGGAATAACCGTTTCTCACCTTCGTTTTGGTGATCAACCGATACGTTCAACCTACTTAGTGGGTACTCCTGATTTTGTTGCATGCCATGTACCAGCATATCTTCAAAAATATAATATGCTTAGAGGCATTAAAAAGGGCGGAACATTCTTGTTGAACAGTATCTGGGATACCGAAGAAACAAAAAATCATTTCCCTGATGCAATGAAGAAAACTCTTGCTGAAAAGGAGATCAAATGTTATATGATTAATGCAACTAAAATTGCTGATGAAATTGGTTTAGGAAATAGAACCAATACCATTATGCAATCTGCTTTCTTTAAAATTTCTAATGTAATACCTTACGATAAAGCAGTAGAAGAAATGAGGAAAGCTATAGTTAAAACTTTTGGACGAAAGGGCGAAGATGTAGTAAACATGAATAAAACTGCTGTTGACAGAGGCGGTGATGTAGAAGAAATTAAAATTCCTTCTGAATGGAAAAATATTGAAGTGAAAGCAGAAACCGACGATAGAGATATCCCTGATTTTATTAAAAATGTAGTAGAGCCTATTAATGCACAAAAAGGAGATGATTTACCGGTTAGTGCTTTTGCTGGTCGTGAAGATGGAACTTTCCCTGCTGGAACAACGGCATACGAAAAACGGGGTGTTGCTGTTACGGTTCCTGAATGGATTCCCGATAATTGTATCCAGTGTAATCAGTGTGCTTATGTTTGTCCACATGCTGTTATTCGTCCATTTTTATTAACCGACGAGGAGGTAAAAGATGCTCCTGAAGGAACATCAACAGTGAAAGGAAAAGGAGGAATTAAAGAATATAATTTCAGAGTACAGATAAGTGTACTTGATTGTACCGGTTGTGGAAACTGTGTGGATGTTTGTCCTGCTCCAACGAAGGCACTTGAAATGAAACCCTTAGAATCTCAGATGGAAGAAGCTAAACGATGGGATTATATGCATAACAAGGTTGGTTATAAAGATCATGTGTTACCTAAAGATAAAACCGTTAAAAACAGTCAGTTTGCACAGCCATTATTTGAGTTTAGCGGTGCTTGTGCTGGTTGCGGTGAAACACCTTATATCAAAACAATCACACAGCTCTTTGGCGATCGAATGATGATTGCCAATGCTACGGGTTGTTCTTCTATTTATGGTGGTTCTGCACCATCAACTCCATATTGTGCCAATAATGAAGGACATGGTCCGGCATGGGCAAACTCACTTTTCGAAGATAATGCTGAATATGGTTATGGTATGGCTGTTGGGGTTGAAAAACTTCGTCAACGAATATCAGAAAAGATGAATGCTGCCATGAACGAAGTATCAGCAGATACACAAGCAGCATTTAAAGAATGGATTGAAACGATGGCTGATGCTGAGAAATCGAAAGATGCTTCTGCTAAAGTTGTTGACGCTTGTAAAAAAGAGAATCATCAATTGACTAAAGATATCCTGCAGCTGGAACAATATCTGGTTAAGAAATCAGTTTGGATTATCGGTGGTGACGGATGGGCCTATGATATCGGTTATGGTGGATTAGACCATGTGCTGGCATCGGGAGAAGATGTAAATGTTCTGGTTTTGGATACCGAAGTATATTCTAATACCGGAGGGCAGGCATCTAAATCAACACCTGTTGGAGCTGTTGCTAAATTTGCGGCTGCCGGTATGCGTGTGCGTAAAAAAGACCTGGGAATGATGGCGATGACCTATGGTCATGTGTATGTTGCTCAGGTAGCTATGGGCGCAAGCCAAAATCAGTATTTTAAAGCGATTAAAGAAGCTGAAGCATATCCTGGACCATCCTTAATTATTGCTTATTCTCCTTGTATTAACCATGGATTAAGAGCAGGAATGGGTAAATCTCAGCATGAAGAAAAATTAGCTGTTGAATGTGGATACTGGCATAACTATAGATTTAATCCATTGTTAGAAACTGAAGGAAAAAATCCTTTTGTTATTGATTCTAAAGAACCAGACTGGAGTAAATTCCAGGATTTCTTAAAAAATGAGGTTCGTTATACTTCGCTTACGAAATCATTTCCAGAGATAGCTGATGAACTTTTTGTTCGTGCAGAAGACGATGCTAAATGGAGATATAATAACTATAAGCGATTAGCAGCTTACGACTATTCAAAGTAGTTCGTTAAATATTAAATTTAGGAAAAGCAGGCTCAACAAAGCCTGCTTTTTTTATTGATTTATTTTTGAGGGCGTTTAAATGAACTTATTGGCAGTTAACTTGTTGTAATAAAAAGAAAAAATTAAAACCCAACCATTATGGCCGACTTATCAACCAATTATTTAGGATTAGAACTTAAAAATCCGATCATTGCCGGAGCATCTAATCTGGTAACTAGTATCGAAAATGTAAAAGCTATGGAAAAAGCAGGCGTTGCTGCGATTGTATTTAAATCTCTATTTGAGGAACAAATAAACCTTGAATCTGCCGAGCTGGACGAAGACCTCGAAGCATATAATGAACGGCATGCCGAGATGATTACCTTATTTCCGGACCTTGAACATGCCGGCCCCAAAGAGCATCTTTTACACCTGAAAAAGGTAAAACAAAACACATCTATTCCAATTATTGCCAGTTTAAATGCGATTTATGAAGAAACGTGGGTAGAATATGCTCAATTGATTGAAGAAACCGGTGTGGATGCCCTTGAAATTAATCTTTATCATGTACCCAAAAAGTTTGAAATTACAA
>CAZWPU010000047.1:0-11122 GCA_964635605.1 uncultured Bacteroidales bacterium
TTGCAGGTGTTTCAGGGGGATATTCAGCGAACTTAATTTTAGGTACGATTGACCCATTACTTGCAGGTTTGTCCGAAGAAGCAGCACACCTTGTAGATAAGGCATACCATGTTAATCCTACAGCTAACTATTTTTTTATGGTTGCGTCTACTTTTTTAATTGCTTTTTTAGGTACCTGGGTAACTGAAAAAATAATTGTTCCCCGATTAGGGAAGTATAGTAACGAGAATAATTTAGAACAGGAAGAAATAAGCCGATTAACTCCTATAGAAAAGAAAGGGATAAAAAAATCGTTGTGGATATTGATTGGTTTTATAGCATTAGTCCTCATCGGTTTAATCCCTGAAAATGGAGTTTTAAGAGGCGTTGACGGTTCGTTATTGCAATCCCCGTTATTAAAAGGTGTTGTTGCTTTGCTGTTTCTGGTTGCAGGCTTAATGGGTGTGGTCTATGGTGTGGTTACTGGTAAATATAAAAACGATGCCGATGTAATGAAGGGTATGGCTGAATCGATGAAATCGATGGCAGCTTATATTGTTTTGGTATTTTTTGCCGCACAGTTTGTAGAGTATTTTAATGCGAGCAACCTGGGAATTATAATTGCCATTAAAGGTGCCCATGCAATTGAAAGCATGAATTTAGGTTTAATACCACTGGTAATTATGTTTGTTATTTTTTCGGGTTTAATTAATTTAGTCATGGGGAGTGCTTCGGCAAAATGGGCACTATTAGCACCAATTTTTATTCCTTTATTTATGTTCCTGGGATATACACCTGAGCTAACACAGGTTGTTTATCGTATTGGTGATAGTGTTACTAATATGATCTCACCCATGATGAGTTTCTTTGCTTTAATTATTGTTTACTTTCAAAAATATGATGAGAAAGCAGGAATTGGAACCATTGTAGCTACCATGTTACCCTATTCGGTTATTTTCTTTATAGGATGGGTTGTTTTATTAATTGCCTGGTTACTTCTTGGATTACCATTAGGTCCGGGTGCAGGAGTTCATTTATAATAAAAATATTATTTCCATTTTAATGATATTGGCATTTTGCTGATACCATTTTTTATTTTATTTTGTTTTGTAATTCAAGATTGTTTTACGATTTTTACTTGAAAATCAAAAATAATGTCCAAAAAGGGGAACCAACGTTTTACAAAACAAGAAGAAATAGCTCATTCTATATCCCATGGTGTGGGTGCTGTTTTTGCTATAGTAGCATTAGTGCTTATGGCTGTTTCTTCGGCTAAACATGGAACGGCTTGGCATGTAGTTAGTTATGTTATTTATGGTTCGTTTTTGGTGATCCTTTATCTCTCATCCACACTAAATCATTTATTACCACTAGGATCGAGGGCAAAAAATTTTTTTCACAATTTTGATCAGATAGCAATCTTCCTCTTTATTGCTGCCACGTATACACCCATTGCTTTGGTTGTTCTTCGTAACGACTGGGGTTGGGTAATGTTTGGAATTGAATGGGGATTGGCTCTTACCGGAGTAATTATAAAAATCTTTATTCCCAATAAATTTGAAAAAGGAGTTAACCTATTTTATGTAATTTCATATGTTATCATGGGATGGTTATTATTTTTATTTATTATTCCGTTATATCATCATATGCATCCAATGGGGTTGGGTTTTATTTTGATAGGAGGTGGTTGTTATACTCTCGGAGTATTATTTTTTAAATTAGAAAAGATTAAATATAGTCATTTAGTTTGGCATTTACTGGTTATTGCTGGAAGTGTTTGCCACTGGATAGCAATTTTCGGATATACCCTTAACCGGTAAACAAAATCCACATTTATGAGAAACATCTTCTTTTGCATTGTATTGATTAAAATATTGGTACTATCTTTTTGTGTTTCATTGGCTCAGGAATCAAATAAAGATATCTCTTTATATAAAATTTATGTAGTAAAATATGATTGGCATACAGGTGTTATTTTTGAAAGAAAGGCTGCTGTAAAATTTTTTCCGGCCTTACAAGATGATTACAAGGATTTTAAATTTATAGAAATAGGATGGGGAGATAAAGACTTTTATATGGCCGAAAAAGAAACTTTTTGGATAACATTTAAAGCAGGAATGTTTCCTACGAAATCGGCTTTACATGTTACAGCCTTAATGAATAACCCGGAAATACATTATCGAGGGTTAGAAATGGTAATTATTGACCTGTGTGAAGATGATTTTAAAAATTTAATTCAATATTTCAATAAAAGCTTTGCCTTAGATAATACTAAGAATAATATTAAACTAAAAGATGGCTTAAAGGAAAATAGTTTGTTTTATCTGTCGAATGAAAAATACCACATTTTTAAAACATGCAATGCCTGGATTGCTAAAAGTTTAAAAAGGGCAGGAGTTTCGATTCACCCATTTTTTGCCTTAACCTCAAAAAATGTAATGAAACAACTGAAACGGATAAATGAAGTCGAACAGCAGGATTAATTTAAAATTAAATATATTAAATAGGCAATATAAAAGATAAAAAGTAGTATACTTTCCCAGCGGTCTAACTTTTTCTGTTTACCTGTATACATCGCAATAAATAAAAATAATGTACCTCCCATCAAAATAAAAAGATCATTATTAAATTTATAGTTATACATTATGGGATGAACGATTGAACTAAGCCCTAAAATCAATAATATATTGAAAATATTTGATCCAATAATATTACCAATAGCAATATCATTATTTTTTTTTACTGCAGCAACAATAGAAGTGGCTAACTCCGGTAATGATGTTCCAATGGAAACAATGGTAAGCCCTATCATTTTTTCACTAACTTGTAAAATCGTGGCTAATTTTATGGCATTATTTACTACTAGTTTACCCCCGAGAATTAATCCTGATAAACCTAAAATAAAAAGAAGGATTATTTTTAACATTGGTAACTCTTTTTTAGGTAACTCAACTGTTGAACGATTATTTCTTAATTGCCTATATACATAATACAGAAACAAAAAGAAGAAAAACAATAAAATAAAACCATCTAAACGAGTAAGCATACTGCTTTTACCACTCCAAAGTAGTTGATCATTAATGATTACAAATAAAAGAATGGTTGTAAAAAATGAAAAAGGAATCTCTTTCCATGCAGTATTTGATTGAACGGAAAGAGGAGTAATAATACCTGCTAATCCTAAGATAATAAATAAGTTAAAATTATTACTTCCTAAAATATTTGCTAATACAATTTCGTGGTGCTTTTGTGCCGAAGCAAAAACATTTACCATCAACTCGGGTGCGGATGTACCAAAGGCTACAATGGTTAGTCCAATAGCTAATTGGGAAATGTTAAATTTATTAGCTATGGCCGATGCACTATCAACAAATAAATCAGCTCCCTTTAAAACAAGAATTAAGCCTAGAATGATAAGTATAACAATTGATATCACTATTTATTAATAAGGTATAAATGGTTAATCATAAATTTTGATAAAAATACTGTTAAGAAAAACAAAAATAACTAAAATCATCGCAACAAATGATTGTGGTTCTCTTAATATATATGTGATTGCAATGGTAAAAATTGTAGCAATAAAATTTAGAATGATGGCAATATTAAAAATACTACTAATTTTAACTTTTATGGAAGCTAAATTATATAATCCCATAAAAATGTACGAGAGTCCTGTCCCTAAATACCATAATGAATCGGCATTTATTGTGTGATAAAAAAATGGAGTAAACGAGGCATGAATCGCGCCAAGAATAACGAGGAGTAAAGATGTAATTTTATATGATTTTTCCATCATTACATTTATTAAATTTACGTAACTAAAATGGTATAATATATGTATACAAAAATACATACAAAAAAGCTACGATGAAAAAAGTCATACTTTTAATTACTATTATCTTTTTATTTACCACCTCATGCCGAAAAGCAAAGGAGGTAAAAGAATGGTTTCAAGATCCTCCGGTGAGTCCGGTTACACAAACCATAAAAACAGTAATTCCGGTTGGCTATGCAGCAGAAGTAGCAATTCTAACCTTAAAGGGATATGATGTTCCCAACGCTAAATCGTCAAAATCAAAGAATTCGACCTTAATTTATATCGATACAAGTGTCGACTATCCTTACAAATTTAAAGGAGACAATTATGGGCAAATGATTGTTGCTGCTCTACAAACCGGAGAAAACACAGCACTAATTTCTGTGTTTTTTACCGATATGGATATTGTTATCGGGAGCTTTAAGCTTTTAAATGTCATTGCTTTTCCGGTTATATTTACCGAAGAGAAAATTACAGCTGTTTATGTGGCTATGGATATTAATTTGGGCTCAAATATGGATATTGGCATCGATTTAACAGAGGCTGAAATAAATGAAAATCTTGAAAAATTAAATAATGAGCGTACGGAAATATATGAAATTGCCATATCCCAAAATGCTTGGATTATTGATATTTATCATCAAGGAACTTATGAAAATTTATTTGATGATGAATTTAAGATTTTTGGCGGGCAGCAAGCGGTTGCTGTTGAAAATTACGAAACGGAATCTTCCGTTGGGGCATTGCAGATGGCTATGATTGATGCCGATTTTTCTGTTAACTGTCTTAAAAATCCAACTCATGGGCATGCTTTCTTACAGGATGTAGAAGTTTCTTCATCATCCAATGATAATGATATTGTTTTTGGACATGTGCTTTATGAGTTTCATCCAAATTGTGATGGAGAAATATTAGTAAATGCCGCTACAGGAAACTTCGTTTTTGCAATTGGTGATGAGTTGGATTTGGGATTAAATTAAAAGAGCCTGCCCCAATGTTAAAAAATAAGTTGATCATCTTTTAATACTTTTAGAACAGGCTCTTTCCCGAAATAAATAGTTCCTATTCGGTGATAATCTTTACGTCTAAAGTAAAATCATCATAAATCATGTTATCACCCAGGTTGTCGAAAAATTTTCCGGAACCATACCGAACATTATATTTTGTTCTGTCCACAGTAATTTTGGCTTTATAGCCATTCACCAGTTGCTCTGCTTTAAACGAAATGGGATGAGTAATTCCTTTAATCGTTAAATTTGCTTTAATTTCTGCAAATCCATTTTTAAAAGGGGTTGATTCTTTAATTTTTAATGTTGCAACAGGATATTTATCCACACTGAAAAAATCATCCGATTTTAAGTGACCAATTAACTGAGCATTGGTTTTTTCATTTTCAATATCTTGATTATTTATACTTTCCATGTCAATTTTAAAAACACCTGATTGAATTTGATTGTTTTTAACTGAAAGAGAGGCATCTTTTAACTGAATATACCCCCAATGTTCGCCGGTTACTTTTTTCCCGGTCCATTTAAGTTCCGATAAATCGGTATTTACCGATATCTCTTGTGCAAAAGCAAAAATGCTTATGAGCATTGTTCCTATAAGTATTCCTAATTTTTTCATCGTACTTGTTTTTTGTCGTTCGTTTAACATTTGTTTATTAACACATAAACACTTTGGTAAACAAAAATGTTCAAACAATCTTTTACAAAACTCTTTATCAAATATTTTTGGAAAGAATGGGATCGTTTAAAATCTGTGAGGACCCCTTATAAAAAAACAGGGCACTTACAGTCATAAAGGTATGGCTAATATCAAAATGATTGAACCATGGGCCAATTCCCCACTGGTTCATAAAAAATAATGCACCAATAGCAGAAAATCCAACGGCAATAAGGAAAAGTTTGCTTCCTTTAGCCTTGGTTTTTATATATACAAAGAGATTAAAGCTGGCAACAATTACTAATAATCCGTAAGCCGAATGGATTTCAACAAAAAAGAAATTAAGGGTAAGAAAGGTAAGCATTACAAATGTTGTAAGCTCAATAATATTCAGCCAGGCAAAAAATGTTCCTACCCCTTTTTTTAATAAAGGCCTGGCATATTCAATCGCGGCTCTTTCTACAAGCATAATAGAAAACATGCTGGTAAGCCATCCGGGCAATTTCCATGGATTGGCCACTGTTTTCAATAAATCTTTCCTGAAAATATTGCTTATAAAATTTACCATATTTTCGGGTAAATGCCATTCTGTATCAAAAAGATACAAAAAACCATGGCCTACAATGCCTCCTATGGCTGTGGCAATACCCATACTTAAAAAATAATAACGCAAATACAAATGAACTTTATTTCGAATGGGAATTTTATTTAATTTGTGAAATGCATAAAAGCAAACGAATGAAACAAACAAATCGGTAAGCGTAGTTACCGGCTCATCAATTCGAATATTTTGTATAAAAATCGAAGGTTGTTCAAACTGCATCATATCAAAATCTAAGATAGTATAGTATTTTTACATATTCAATTTTTATAATAAAAAAACAGTTAATTCATTATATTTGCTATTCATTAAAAAAGGTAACGTTTTGAAAAAATATTTTATAATTCTATTGCTGTTGTTTGTATCTACTTCTACTTTTGCTCAGCATAAAGATTTTAAACCTGTTGCTCAATATGGAATAAAACAGGGAATTAATTATTCGAGTGTCCTTTTTTCTCCTGGAATAAAGCAAGGAATAAAACTTGGGTACACCGGTGGATTTGTATTTAAATACAGCAATGAAAAAAATTTAGCCCTGCAGATAGAGCTTAATTTTTCGCAAAAAGGATGGTTAGAAGATTTAGATACTCTTCCTAATTCTTATCAAAGAAATCTCGATTACATTGAGCTCCCTTTTTTGACTCATATTTATTTCGGAAAGGGAAATGTGAAATTTTATGTCAATATTGGCCCTTCGGTTGGGTATTTAATCAGGGATGAAATTAAAGCAGAAATTAATGATGAATTGTATGCAAGAGATTATTATGAGCTGGAAATTGATAACAGATTTGATTTTAATGTCCTTGGCGGATTGGGTTTAATTATTGATACTCAGCTTGGTTCATTTCAAACCGGATTTAGGTATGCCATGACCTTAACCGACATTTTTAAATATACTTCTGATAGTTTTTTTGAGAATTCTCAAAATCAGGTAATTGGTTTTTCTTTGGTTTATTATTTTCTAGATAATCGATAATTATTTTTTTTGAGTGTTTCACATTGTGTTTTTTTAAGTCCTTTATTAGTCATTCTTAAACTACTTTAACATTTTTTAACACAAAAAACATTTAACATTGCGCTATTAAACAGAAAACAGAAGTATAATTATTTATTTTTTAAAAAAGTATTTTTGTGTATCTTTTCAAAAATTAAGAAACTATGAATGACACTGTTGATGTAAAAGAGTTAAATGAGCGTATAGAGAAGGAAAGCTCTTTTGTTGATATGATTAAAATGGAAATGGGGAAGGTGATTATTGGCCAAAAACATCTTGTCGATTCCCTGTTAATTGGGCTACTTTCCGATGGACATATTTTGCTTGAGGGTGTTCCGGGGTTGGCTAAAACATTAGCCATAAGAACTCTGTCGAGTATTGTGGATGCTGATTATAGCCGGATACAATTTACTCCGGACTTATTACCTGCCGACCTGATTGGTACCATGATTTACAGCCAGAAGAAAGAAGAATTCCAGGTAAAAAAAGGGCCTATTTTTACCAATTTTGTTTTGGCTGATGAGATCAACCGTTCGCCGGCAAAAGTTCAAAGCGCATTGTTAGAAGCTATGCAGGAACGACAAGTTACCATTGGTGATGAAACACATATTTTACCCAAACCATTTTTAGTAATGGCCACACAAAACCCAATTGAGCAGGAGGGTACTTATCCATTGCCCGAAGCTCAAGTTGACCGGTTTATGCTTAAAGTGGTGGTGGATTATCCTAAATTGGAAGAAGAAAAATTAATTGTACGTGAAAATATTGCCAAAGAGTTTCCTGTAGCTAAAGCCATTTTAAAACCACAAAATATAATTGATGCCCGAAATGTGGTTAAAGATGTATACATCGACGAAAAAATTGAACAATATATTTTGGATATCGTTTTTGCAACCCGATATCCGGATAAATATAATCTGAATAAATTTTCTGCTTTAATAAGTTACGGTGCTTCACCTCGTGCAAGTATTTATTTAGCTATGGCATCCAAAGCTTATGCATTTATTAAGCGAAGAGGTTATATTATTCCTGAAGATGTTCGTGCCGTTTGCCACGATGTATTAAGACACCGTATTGGTTTAACCTATGAGGCCGAAGCAGAAAATATTACTTCCGAAGATATTATTACAGAAATACTTAATACCGTTGAAGTTCCTTAATTCATTATATATCATTTTCTATGAAAAAGATAATTGTACTTCTGTTTATTGTTATTTCGAGTGGATGTGTTCTTGGACAAAATTATGTAGGTGCTCATAAGTTAACCATTAAAAAAGAGATGAAAGAAAATTACCGCGACTTCTATTTTTCAAAAGAGGTGTTTGGTAAAAGTAGTTTCGTTAAATATGAAGATATAGATGGCTATCGCACATTGTTATTTGTGCTTAATGATGATGGGTATTGTAAATATCAAATATTAATGTGCGATTATGGTTTATTAAGGTCAACCATTGACTCATTAAATAAAACTTTTGAGTATCAAAAAGATTTAACGTGGTACGATTATATTACAGGAAAAGATAATTATCTTATCAAGTTAAAAAAGGAAGAGTGGTATTTCTCTGTTGTCACAAGGAAGCTCGAAAAATATTGATTTTTTATAAAAATTAATTGACGTGGAAGCTTCAGATTTAATTAAAAAAGTACGTAAAATAGAAATAAAAACCCGGGGACTATCGAAGAATATATTTGCCGGGGAGTATCATAGTGCTTTTAAAGGCCGTGGAATGACCTTTAGCGAAGTGCGTGAATATCAGTATGGTGATGATATTCGCAATATCGATTGGAATGTTACAGCTCGTTTTAATCATCCATTTATTAAGATTTACGAAGAAGAGCGTGAATTAACCGTCATGCTGCTTGTAGATGTTAGTAATTCGAGGGTTTTTGGTACGCAAAGCCAATTAAAAAAGAATTTGATTACCGAAATAGCAGCAGTGCTATCTTTTTCAGCTATTCAGAATAACGATAAAATCGGAGTGATTTTATTTAGCGACAGGGTAGAAAAATTTATTCCACCCAAAAAAGGACGTACCCATATTTTGCGTATTATTCGTGAACTCATAGAATTTACTCCTGAACATAAAGAGACTAATATCTCCGAAGCATTACGATATTTAAACAATGCTATAAAAAAACGTAGCACAGCATTTATCATTTCCGACTTTATGGATGAAAATAACCAAACCGGAATGCCACGTTTTGATGAAGCTATACGAATTGCTAACAGAAAACACGATGTGATTGGATTAAAAATCTATGATGAACGAGAAAAGGTTTTACCTCCGGTAGGTTTAATCCGTATGCGCGATGCGGAAACAGGAGATTACGCATGGGTCGATACGTCCAGTCAAAAACTCCGAAATCAATATGCCAACTGGTATAAAACGATGGAAAGTAAAGTGAGTAATATATTATTGAAAGCAGGGGTCGATTATGTATCGATTGCTACAGGGCAGGATTATGTGAAGCCTTTAATTAATTTATTTAAAAAACGATAAACGTCGTATCAAATATTTATGAGGAAAATGAGGTTAAAATATATACTTTCATTATTAGTGGCAGCATTTGTATTCGCTAATGTTTCCGCCCAACAAGTGCAGGTTAAGGCTAAGCTCGATACAAACGAAGCACTTATTGGCGACCAGATAGGGTTAGAATTATCTGTTTTGCAATCTGCCAACGATACGGTATTGCTTCCAATATTTGAGAATAAACTTACCGATAATATTGAGGTTATTGAACAGTTTGCTCCGGATACCTTAAAACAGATCAACGGGACATTAGAAATTAAACAAAAAGTGCTTATTACCGCTTTTGATTCCGGACAATATGTTATTCCTCATATCCCTTTTTTATATGTTAACGATACTTTAAAATCAAACGCATTGTTATTTAAAGTAAACACAGTACCTGTTGATACAACAAAAGCCATAAAAGATATCAAAGGACCCTATGAAGCACCAGTTAGTTTAGCTGAGATTTTTCCATGGGTCTTTGGAGGATTGGGCTTAATCTTGTTGATTTTGTTATTGATATATATCATTCGTAAAATTATTCGTAAAGAACCGTTTATTCGAAAGGTTAAGCCTTTAGAACCTGCACATGTTATTGCTTATCGCGATTTGAAAAAATTAAAAGAGCAGAATCTTTGGCAAAAAGAAAAGATAAAAGAATATTATACTGAATTAACCGATATTTTAAGAAAATATCTATGGAACAGATATGCTATAAGAACCTTAGAGCGTACATCGGATGAGATTCTTCAATCACTTAAAAATTCACCGTTTTATGACGAACAACCATATCTCTTATTAAAAGATATTTTCTATTTGTCAGACCTGGTGAAGTTTGCCAAATTTAAGCCATTGCCTGATGAGCATCAAAAATGTTACGAGGATGCCCTCCGGTTTGTGGATAAAACCAAATTGGAAATTATTGAAGATGATCAAGAAGATAGTGAAGAAACTATGAATACGGCTGATAAGCCAAAACCAATGGAACAAAAAGTGAAACAGGAATAAAATTTTTAGGGTAATAATTATGAAACCTTCATGAGAAAAGCATTAACACACACGCCGATGATTATCGGCGATGATTATTCGTTGGAATAACGTTTGTGAAATAAATGGAGGTTCCATCTGACCGTTAAAAATAAAAAATAAACAAATGAATAATATAACATTTGCAAATCCAAATTTACTCTACTTACTGTTGCTTATCATTCCCATTATTATTTGGTATATATTTAAGCACCAGAATATTAATGCAAGTATTCAGGTTTCTACATTAAAAGGAATTGGGGATAAGCATGTTACTTATAAACATATTTTGCGTCATGCATTGTTTGCCTTTAGAGTAATTGCTCTTGCATTATTAATTATAGCCATAGCCAGGCCTCAATCTACGTTAAGTTGGAAAAATGAAAAAACCGAAGGGATTGATATTGTTTTGGCTCTGGATATTTCCAGTAGTATGTTGGCCAGGGATTTTGAACCCGACCGTCTAGAAGCTTCGAAAGATTTAGCTATTCAGTTTATCAACGGACGAAGGAATGACCGAATGG
>CAZWPU010000048.1:0-1428 GCA_964635605.1 uncultured Bacteroidales bacterium
TAAATCATAACTCGAAATAATTTCAGCATTATCAAAACCTAGCTCAAGTATGGTATTAAAAATTTTAATTAATTCAGATTTCTCTTTCGTATTTCCCAGGGTATATACATATTCTGAATTTTTATGTTCCTTAATCGGATAATTTTTTAATGCTTCGTATTGTTTAAAATAATTGTCTGGTAATTTATCTTTTTGTTTTTCAATTAAAACATAATATGATAAATTTTTGTGTTTTAAATGTTCCGGAATATTTATATCGTCTTTTATTATTAATTTTTTATCGGATTGATGAATCTTAATTTCTACTCGTCGGTTATATTTTCGTCCTTCGGGATTATCTGTTCCATCATCGTTAGTATTAATAGCAACCGGCTCCTCTTTCCCGGCTCCTTTTGCTACAAATCTTTTTTGTTCTATTCCTTTTTGCGTTAGATAATTTATAGCTTCACGCGATCTCTTAATGGATAATTCTAAATTATAAAAAGCAGAACCTTTGGCATCGGTATGTCCTATAACTTCGATGTATAAGCTGGGATATTTAATCATTAAGTTATGCAATCGTTCCAGCTCAATCTTAGCTTCTTTTGTTAAATCATATGAATCAAAGTCAAAAAAAACACTTTTAATGGTAAGGTATTCGCCTGTACTTACAGCCAATGGAACTAATTCAACATTAAGGGTTAAATCATCGCGTGTATAATTTTCAGGGATAATTACTGACTTAGTTTTTTCTTTATATTCTTTACTGTTAAAAAAAAAATTGTAGTTCCCTGGTTTTAAGTCAACGCTGAATTTCCCTGTTTCTTCATCTAATAAGAGGGTATCTAAAATTTTAGTTTTAGATGAGTTCATTACATGTATGCTAAAATCATTTGCGTCAAAATCGGTTTGATTATCTTGTAAAGTAACTTGTCCTTTAACATTTACAAGAAATGGGTGATCGGGGGAGAATATTTCAATACGAATAATGTCTTCCTGTCCAAAACCATTCTCATCAAATTTAGAAATATAGGCATAATTCCCTTTTTTAACGGGACAGAAGAAAAGATCATCATCGGTTGTGTTTATGGGGTAACCAATATTAACAGGTGCTGACCATTGATTTTCGTCTGATTTGTTTGCATAAAAAATGTCGAATCCTCCCATACTGTAGTGCCCCTGAGAACTAAAGTAAAGGGTTTTTCCATCTTCAGAAACCGAGGGCATTTCTTCGTTAAATGGAGTATTAATTTCAGGTCCTAAATTGATGGCTTCTCCCCAGGCTTGCGCTTTTTGATTCCAGGTAGATTTGTAGATATCCAGTCCGCCATACCCCCCCTTTCGGTCGCTTACAAAATAGATTGTTTTTCCATCGGGAGACAGGCATGCATTTGTTTCCCAGGATCTGGAATTAATATTTTTATTTAATTTTTCAGGGATCTGCCAGGT
>CAZWPU010000048.1:1528-9194 GCA_964635605.1 uncultured Bacteroidales bacterium
TGCTGCAAGCAAGGAAAATAGAATGAACAGAACAATTTTTCTCATAGATTTTAACGATTGAAAACAATTTTCAATTTACATAATATAATATAAAAATACTAATTTTTATTATTATTCAATTTTATCTCTTCTGTTTCTATTCTTTTTTCTTCTATTAAAGAAAACAATGATTAATCCTAAGATTATAAAGCAGATAATAAGGCTGGTTAATAGTACCCATTGATTATTATCTTCTGTTTTGCTTGATATCTCTTTATCCTCTGTAGACTCTGTTTCTGTTGCTTGATTTAGCAATAATCCGTCTAATATTGCATATATCTGTTCTAATTGTTTGTTGCTATAAATATTTTGTTGGCTAAGATAATTTTTAAAATCTTCGAGCGTAATAATATTTAACGCTGAAATATTCATTTTTGCAAGGATATTATTAAAGTCATAGTTTGCAAGTTCAGTTAAAATTGGTGTAAGATATTCAACTTCAAAATCAGAGACTTGCAGATATGTTTCAAGTAAGTTTACAATATCATTGTAGGTATAATTATAATTTGCCGTTTGTTTTTTCAAATAATTTACAACTTCTAAATTAGAGTTAAATGGTAAATTATGTTGAATAGCGGAATCTAAAACAAATTTTAAATCTCCGGTAGCTATTTCTGCAAGATCTGAAATAAATTTATTTGTATTATTTGAGGCATTTATAGCTAATGCAACAATTAATGCTTTTGCATCTTGCTCCGATAACCCAGCGTTAGCAGATTCTGTATAAAAATTATTGATTAATTCTTTTACTGTTTTAGCTTGGTGTATATCTTTTGATGCAATAATTTGTTTAAATTTTTTTGAGTCGAAAGAGATAATATTATTTAAAACATCTGCAAATTCTTTACTTACAGGTTTATGGGAAATAATAATTTCTTCGTTTTTAATATTTTGATGTTTATCAACCAGTTTAAATTTTAGGCGGCTATTATCAGCTTTTGGTTCAAATTCATAGCTAAACTCATCTTTTTTAACATCAAAACTTTCTTTATTTATTAGTTTATTTTCCACATAAGTTTCCACATATAATTTGGAATTTTTCTCCACAGAAAGTTTTATTGTAACCTTTTTATCTCCATCGCTAAAATCAATAATTTGTTCTTTAATAGCAAGTTCAGCTTCGGTATCAGCAGGGGTGTATGATACGGTTACTTTTTCTGTTTTAATGTTGTTGTTTTTGTCGATCAGGCTAAAATTTATTCTGGTCTGACCTTCAAGTGGTTTATATTCATAAATAAATTCTTCTTTTTGGATGTTAAATTCTTCGCTGTTTATGAGTTTGTCTTTATAAAAAGTGTTTACAATAAGTTTATTTCCTTTTTGAAGCGAAAGTTTAATTTTTACATTTTCCTGATCGCTTATTACCTGGTAATTATCTTGCTCAAGTTTTATCTCAGGTACAGAATCTTCAAGAGCAATTTCCTTAGGTTCTTTTAGCACAACAGGCTTAAGAAATTTTTCTACAATTTTATATTCTTTTGAAATAAAATATAGATCTCCTTTATCAGATTCTCCTTCCCAAACCAGGTGATCTTTCCCCCGTGATGTTCTGTATTGATATTTTTCTTTGTCTTTATCAGGATAGAGTATTGCAATAGTATCGTTATTTACTGTATCGGTAATATGAATCATAAAATCTTTACGGTTTCGGTTATCCGAATTATCCATAGTTAGAATACCTTCTACCTTAATCCGATTATTTTGGGGTATATGAAAAAGTTGATATAAATAAATATCAGCTCCACCATGTCCTAAATATGAATATTCAGAGCTGTAGGCATATTTGCCATTTTCGTATGGTACAAAGAATAAGTCATGATCGGTTGTATTAATCGGGTAGCCAATGTTTACCGGTTTACTCCATTCTCCGTTTATGTTTTCGGAATAAAAAATATCATATCCACCCATATTTTCGTGTCCTTCGGAGCTAAAAAAGAGTTTACTACCATCAACAGATAAAAAGGGCGTGTTTTCATTCCATTGTGTATTAATATTTTCCCCCAGATTTTTAGGGATACCCCAGGTTGTATCCGTTAAGCGTTCCGAAACATAGATGTCTAGATCACCGATTCCTCCATCGCGGTTACTTGTAAAATATAGTTTTTGTCCGTCAGGAGATAACGAAGCGTGTGATTCCCAGTATTTTGTGTTTATATTTTCATTTAGTTTTTTAACTTTTGTCCATGCTCCATTACGTAAAAAACTAACATAGATATTCCCGTCAAAATCATCATCACGATAGAGGTAAAGCTCTTTTCCATCCTGTGATAAGGATAGGGTAGAGGTATTATCATCAACACCTAACTGAGCCATTAAATTGATGGGATAAGTCCATTCTCCATTTTCTTTTTTTGAATAAAAAATGGCATCATAAAATTTAAGGGATGTTGTAAAAACCAAGGTAGAACCATCGCCCGAAACAACTGGGTTAAATTCAGTAAATCGGGTGTTTATTGGACTCCCTAAGTTACTGGCAATAAAATTGACTGGGTTTTCCTGAAATTTTAATGCATTTCGGCATGCATCAAATTGTTTCTGGATATACGCTTTGTCGTAAATATCTTTATTCAGAATTTTTTTATTCTGTGATATTTTATTTTGAAAAGCGGTATATGCATCAATAGCCTCATCTATTTGATTATTAATAAGGTAAGCATTGCCCAGATAGAATACAGCGTCTAATGGGGCTTTTCTTTCTGCATAAGTATTGTTTCGGTAATTAAGAGTATAATTATCTGCAGCTTTTTCTAAAAAAGGGATGGATTTCACTTTTTGTCCCGGGATGTGGAGGTAACAAAATCCAATTTTATACATCACATTATAATTCGTTGAATCGGCATCTAGTACTCGTTGAAATAATGGAAGTGCTTCTTTGTAATCTTCGTAAAAAAACCAAGAATCAGCATCAAGGAACATTTCTTCCAGTTGATAGTATTCTTGAGAAGAAACAGAGATGTAACTAAGGGTTAATAAACTGGCTAGTATTATTTTTTTCATTTTTTTATCAATTATCAAAACATACGAAATTAATTAAAAATAATAATATTTTCCCTCTAATCAATAATTTTTTCCTATTAAGATAAAATTGTTTTTATTGATTTGAAATTTTTAATATTTATGTTTTTTTTTATTCTTCTTCGGGAATGATTTCTTGATCGAAAATTTCAATTCGGTATATATCGTTTTCTCCAAATCCTGTTTCTTTAAGTTTTGAATAATAAGCAATTTCCCCATTGTTTAAAGGGAAAAAGAAGATGTCATCATCGGTTGTATTAAATGGGTATCCCAGGGTTTGTGGTTTTGACCACGAGTCTCCTTTTTTTGTTGTTTTAAAAATATCGAATCCTCCAATATTATAGTGTCCCTGAGATGAGAAGTAAAGTGTTTTACCATCTTCGGAAATAAAGGGAGTAACTTCATCTAAGTAGCTATTTATAGTGGCTCCAAGGTTTTTAGGAGGTCCCCACTCACCATTGGCATCCAATGCTGATTTGTAAATGTCAAAACCTCCGAAACCTCCTTCTCTGTTACTTACAAAATACAAGGTTTTCCCATCATCAGTAATACAAGCATGAGTTTCATTTGCTTTGGTGTTTATGTTGCTGTTTAATTTTTCCAACTGACTCCATACCCCATCCTTATATCTGCTTACATAAAGATTGTAAATATCCTGGTCGTTTCTTTGGAGATACAGGGTGTTCCCGTCTCTTGTAATAAAAACCGGAACAACAGGGAATTCTGAATTAAATTCCAAAGAAATATTTCTTGCCGGAAGCCATCTGCCGTCTCTTTTTTTCGACATAAAAACGCCACTGTAAAATCTTAATTCACTTGAATATACAATTGTTTCTTCATCGCCTGAAACAACAGGATTTGTATTGGGATATTCATTGTTGATATTTTTGCCTAAATTGGATTCCATAATATTGGTAGGTTTTCTGCTTAATTCAATGGCATTTTTACAGGCAGTTAATTGTGTTTCAACCAATTTATTTTTTTCTTGATCTGCAGGGTCGAGGAGTTTTTTATATTTATTAAAAATTTCCATCGCATCTTCAATCTGGTTGTTCACTCTGTATGCAATACCTAAATAATAATAGGCTTCAATTGGAGCTTGTTTTTCGTTATAATCACCAATGTTATAATTTTCGCAAATATCCTGAATAGCTTCTTCTAAATACTGGATAGCTTTATCTTTTTGGTTGGGAATGTTTAAATAACAATATCCAATACGATGTTTAACATTGGCATCCTCACGCCCTGAATGATAAAGCTCCATAAAAAGAGGTAATGCTTCTTTATATTCGTTATATAAAAGATAAAATTCAGCGTTTACAAAAGCTTTTTTTAACTCTTTTTTTGATTGTGAAATAGCAGGGCTACATATGGTGAGAATAATTATAAAAGTTAGTAAATATTTCCTCATTTGTTCGTTATTATTAGTTTTTTTTGAATAGGCTACAAATTAATATAGGATTTTACTGGGTTAAGTAATTTATAGCCAAATATAAAACTCTTTGAACAAATGTAATAAAATTATATGAAGTTTTGTAAATGTTGATATTATAAAAACTCCGGCAAATGATCGGAGTTTATCGTTTCTTAGATATTTCTTTTTATATCGAAATTTTCCAGATAATCGGCAATGCGTTTTAAAAACATCCCCCCTAAAGCACCATCAATTAATCTATGATCGTAAGCCAATGATAATATCATAATATGCCTAATGGCAATAGCATCTCCTTCAGCTGTTTCAATTACAGCTGGTTTTTTAGTGATGCTTCCAATTCCTAGAATTGCTGCTTGAGGTTGATTAATGATTGGAGTTCCCGATATATTTTGAAAAGTTCCAAAATTGGTGATGGTAAATGTTCCGCCCTGAATTTCTTCGGGTTTCAATTTATTTTCTCTGGCTCGGGTAGCTAAATCATTTACATTTGAAGCTAAACCGGCTAAGTTTAATTTATCAGCATTTTTTATAACCGGAACAATCAGATTTCCTGATGGCAATGCAGTTGCCATTCCAATATTAATATTCTTTTTCAGAATAATCTTATCATCATCAACAGAAACATTAATGGTTGGAAAATCCTTTATTGCTTTAACCGTAGCTTCAATAAAAAGAGGGGTGAATGTTAACTTGGTATTTTCACGCTCCTGAAATTTTGCTTTATTTTTTTCTCGCCATTTTACCATATTCGTTACATCTGCTTCGACAAATGAAGTAACATGCGGTGATATTTGTTTCGACTGAACCATATGGTCGGCAATAAGTTTACGCATTCGGTCCATTTGCACAATTTCATAATCACCACCACCATAAAGTTGCTCTTTACTTACTTGTGGTTTGGTAAATTCTGAGGGCTTTTTTTGTTTTGCGTCGGAAACTTCCGGTACAGGTTGTCCCCCCCCTGATGATCTTGTATTTATATAGTTAATAATATCATCTTTAGTTATTCTTCCGGTATTTCCACTACCTCTTATTTGGTCAAGTTCATGGGCCGTAATATTTTCTTTTTTGGCAATGTTTCTAACCAATGGTGATAAAAATTTCCCTTTGGGAGTCCGGCTACCAAGAAGTTGTTCTGGTTGATATGATGTTGATATCTCTTCTTTAGGTTCATCTTGTTGTATTGCTTTTGAAGGTTTTTCCTCTTTTTTTGCTTTTTCCGGTTCTTGCTTTTTAGATGTTTCTATTTCAGCATCGTTATCTCCTTCTACCCTTAATATTGCAATAGTATCACCCACTTTGGGGACATCATTTTCATTCAATAGTAATTTTTCAATTACACCATCTTGAGGTGATGGTATTTCAGAGTCAACCTTGTCAGTTGCTATTTCAGCAATTGATTGGTCTTCTTCAATTTTATCACCTTCTTTTACAAGCCACCTGGTTAGGGTTGCTTCAATAATCCCTTCGCCCATTGCAGGCAGTAATATCTCTACTTTTGCCATGATTTTAAAACATTATACTTTGTTTTACATTTTGCTATTAAACAGTGTTTATCTTTTTGTCTAATAGATTTATTCCTTTGAGCAGGATTCTAAGATCATTCCAAACGGTATAGTTTTTTGCATATATCATATTTGCATTATTAAATATTGTTTGGTTAGGATCTGTTTTATTTACAAGTATTACAGGAGATAAAATGCCATCTTTAATTTTAGGCAGATGATTTGTTTTAATTTTATCATCCTTATAATATCCTACCCAGGTTATAAAACCTAACAAAACATTAAACGAATTGTTTATTAGGTTAAAGGAATTTTTTGATAATAGCAAAAGTAATGGGCTGATTATCAATATAAGAGTTGATGATATGATGTCGAAAAATCTTTTGTTGCGGATATTGTTTTCTTTAGTAATGGAATTTATTTCTACTGCATAAAGATCACCGGATGTATTTATTGAGTTGCTTCCGATAATTGAAAGAGTTTCTGGTTGAGCCATTTTAAAATCAACATCATAACATGAAACTTTTAACATGGTATTCATGATTTTATATGCAGGAATATTTTTAGCACAAAATACGATTTCGTCGATCTGGTGAATTTTTATGATTTCTTCAATTTGATCCAAACTTCCCAGGTAAAATGATGAGCTGGATGGTTGCTCAGGAGTTACATATCCAGTGATTTCAGGTGATATATTGGTTTCAGAGATGATCTGTTTTACCCGTTCAATCTCATCTTCTAATCCGGCAATGATCATTCTTAATTTTTTTGTATTAAAAAATTTATGGTGTGTAAATGGGAGGTGATGCGAAATATATCGATTGATAATGGCTAAAATAAAACAACTAAATGTTCCAATAATTATTAACGCCCTAGAAAATCTTAATTCCATGGGTAAGAGTGCATAAAAAATAAGTATTATAACTGTGCCGGTTATTATTCCTGTAATGATATTTTTAAATTTGATGTGTTTGGAGTACCCCCCATTAAACCAGAGCGATAAAATCCAAATAAAGATATAAGCCGGAACGATATATTGTAGAAATGTGTCGGGATAGTTCCCCTGTCCCTTAAATTTAAACTGCTCCCAAAGAGGTTCAATAAAATAAAAGGCAGTATAGAATAGGAAAATGTCGAGAACGGGTAAAAATAATGTTTTTATAGTACGATTTACTATAGATAGGAAGGCTCTGAAATAGATAGCTGCATTAATAAGTAGTGAGAATACCTTCGCATTTTTTTTTGAAAAATGTTTGTTGGCAAAAATGATCATCGCCTGGTAAAATACAAACACATAATTTAAGCTGCCCTTTTTAGTGCTTTCGCCTTTGTAATGAATAATTGTTGTTTCAGGATAATAATAATTTTTAAATCCTGATAAAGTTATGCGGTACGATAAATCAATATCCTCGCCATACATAAAGAACGTTTCATCGAGCAATCCTGCCTTTTCTAACGCTTTTTTTCGTAAAAACATAAAAGCCCCGGGAAGAATTTCTATTTCGTTTATCTCATCATTTTTTAAATGGCCTAAATGGTAGCGGGCAAAAATTTTCGATTTTGGGAATAATTTTGATAGACCGAATATTTTATAAAAAGCTACAGCAGGTGTGGGTAATGCTCTTTTCGATTCGGGTAAAAACCGGCCTTTGCCATCAATCATTTTAACACT
>CAZWPU010000048.1:9294-10835 GCA_964635605.1 uncultured Bacteroidales bacterium
TCGAGTGCCTTAAAAACAGATATTAAACATTGCTCAAGGAAATGTTTAACATTATAATTAACGATGATTATGGACAGTTTTATCATTTACAATTTTGCTGTAGGTTAATGCAAATATAACGAAATGAAATGTTTTTTGGTTTTATAGTTTAAAAAGAAAAGAGGTACCGTTTTGTTTAGTACCTCTTTACATGAACAAAATTAAATTGTTTTATGCAATATTCATCTCTTCTTTAATGGCTTTGGCCAGTCGTTTAACTCCTTCGGTAGTTTTTTCTTTCGACATATACGAGAAGTTAATACGCATGGTGTTTTTTCCGCTACCATCGCAATGGAAAACGCTACCCAGTACAAAAGCCACATTATTCTCAATGGCTTTTTTAAATAAGATTTCGGCATCCATATGATCCGGTAAGGTTAAGAAAAGGAATAACCCCCCCTCAGGTTCGGTCCATTTTACACCTTCGGGCATATATTCTTTAAATGCGTTAAGCATATTATCCCGTTTTCCATGGTATTGCTCAATGATACCTTTCAGGTTTTCGTCAAAGTATCCTTTATCCATGTATTTAAAAGCAATTTTTTGATTTAGGGTAGGTGTACATAGGTCGGCCGATTGTTTGGCAACTACCATTTTATCAATGATTTGTTCATTGGCCACAACCCATCCAATTCGGAATCCGGGAACAAAAATTTTTGAAAATGTACCTAGGAGGATTACCTGCCCTGAGTTGTCTAACTCGTAAATAGTACGCTGAGGTTTTCCTTCAAATCGAATTTCTCTATATGGGCTGTCTTCAACAATCAATACATCATATTTTTTTGCCAGTGCAATAATTTCCAGTCTTCTCGATTCGGGCATAGTAATTCCAGCCGGATTTTGGAAATCAGGAATTATATAGATAAATTTTGGTTTTTCGCCATTGGCTTTTAACTCTTCTAATTTTTCTTCGAGTTTATCGGCGCGCATGCCATGTTCATCGAATTTAATACCTTCTAAATTGGCTCCATACGTGTTAAAGGCACTTAAGCCTCCAAGATATGATGGTAATCCACAAATAATTTTATCGCCACGGTTAATAAAAATTTTACCTAATAAATCAAGCGCTTGTTGCGATGAGGTGGTAATGACCAAATTGTCAAGTTCCAGTTTTAATCCCTCTTTTTGGTAGCGTTCCACTAAAATATTACGTAATTCAGGAACTCCTTCGGTTGCACCGTATTGTAGTGACCCAGGTCCATCGGTATCTAAAATTTCGGTTGTAATTTCTTTCAATTGCTCAATAGGAAAAGATTCGGGTGATGGTAACCCCCCTCCAAAAGAGATGACCTCGGGACGTTGCGTTAATTTTAGAATTTCACGAATAGCCGAACGCTTCATGTTTTTGGCGCTGGCGGAAAATATTTGTTCTAAATCGGTAATCATATTTTATCCTCCAATATTTTATTATTAACTTGATTATTATATGTACGAAGTTGTTGCGAATTTGCAAAATTGTTGTGTGATAAACAAGAAAATAGAAGTGTTATAAAATATAAATG
>CAZWPU010000049.1:0-10583 GCA_964635605.1 uncultured Bacteroidales bacterium
GGAACATTAAAATCAACACGCATTAAGACTTTTTTTCCTTCAAAATTATACCGGTCAATCGTTAGATTTTGTTTGATAGCTTTAATGCTTGGTAATTCTTTTCCTTCAAGATATTCAAGTAGTGCACCACCTGCTGTTGAAATATAACTTATTTTATGTGCTAAACTGTATTTATTTACAGCCGCTATAGAGTCTCCGCCGCCAATTAATGAGTAAGCACCTTTGTCTGTAGCACGGGCAACAGACATGGCTGTTTTTAGGGTGCCCATAGAAAAACTAGGCATTTCGAAAACGCCAATGGGACCGTTCCAAAGGATTTTTTTCGAATTTTCAATTATTTCTGCAAATTTATTGGCCGACTTAATTCCAATATCCAATCCCATCCATCCATTAGGGATATCCATGATATCACAATGTTTAACATTGGCCTCGTTTCTAAAATCATCGGCCACAATGCAATCCGTAGGTAAATAAAGGTTTACTTTGTTTTTTTCTGCTTTATTGATGATGTGCCGGGCAAAATCTAAAAAGTTGTCTTCAATTAAGGAATCGCCAATGTTACCACCCATAGCTTTGGCAAAAGTAAATCCAATGCCCCCTGCAATAATCAGATTATCTACTTTTTCAATTAACGCTTCGATAATATGAATTTTTGTTGAAACTTTTGATCCTCCTAAAATGGCTGTAAAAGGATGAATGGGTTGATATAAAATTTTATCGATATTCTGAATTTCATTTTCTACCAGGTAGCCAAACATACTATCTTTAGGAAAATATTTTGCGATGGTATAAGTTGAGGCATGAGCTCTATGAGCGGTTCCAAATGCATTATTTACAAAAGCATCACCCAACCGGGCAATTTTTTGGGCAAACGCTTCATCAGCATCGGTTTCTTCTTTATGGAAACGTAAATTTTCAAGTAATAAAATTTCTTTGGGTTTAAGATTTTTGGACATATTTTCAGCTTCCTCCCCAATACAGTCTGATGCAAATTTTACCTCACGGTCAAGTACTTTTTTAAGGTGTGGGAGGATTAATTTTAACGACATTTTTTTGTTATACTCTCCTTTAGGCCTACCGAGATGGGTTAATAAAATGATAGAACCTCCTTCGGATAATATTTTTTGAATAGTAGGGATAGCTGTAATAATTCGGGTATCATCTGTAATTTCCTGTTTTTCATTCAATGGAACATTGAAATCTACCCGCATAAGTACTTTTTTTCCGGAGAAATTATAATTATCGATTGAATACATGATTTATGCTGTTAAGGATTAAGAAGGGCTAAAGATATAAAATCTGAAATAATTTTTTACATATTAATTTCCAGATATTCTTTTTATTTAATAGATATAAATTGTTTATTGTTATTTTTGTTGATAATAAATTAAGGATTTTATCTATTAACGATTAGTTTATATGCAGTTTAAAGAAGTTGTAGACCACCCAAAAATTAAGGAACAATTAATTTATACCGTTGAAGAGAATCGTATCAGTCATGCTCAATTATTTTTAGGGCCCGAAGGTTCGGGAAATATGGCCTTAGCTATTGCTTATGCACAATATATTGCATGTACCAATAAACAAGGAAACGATTCATGCGGTGTTTGTTCATCCTGCCAGAAATTTAAAAAATTAATCCATCCTGATTTGCATTTTGTTTTTCCGGTAAACACTTCCAAAACAATAAAGAAAAATCCTGTTAGTGATGATTATATCAGTCAATGGCGTACGGCTCTTATTGAAAATCCATATATTAATCAAGATAAATGGTATGAAATTATTGAAATAGAAAATAAACAGGGGGTTATCAGTAAAAATGAGAGTTATGAAATCCTTAGAAAATTAAATTTAAAAACATTCGAATCTGAATATAAGTTTATGATTATTTGGTTGCCTGAAAAAATGAATACTTATGCAGCCAATAAATTATTAAAATTTATAGAAGAGCCACCTGCTAAAACATTATTTTTTTTGGTATCGGAGAATTCGGAACAAATTCTTCCAACCATTTTGTCGCGAACACAATTAATTAAAATCCCTAAAATAGATAATGATAGTTTATACAGTGCTCTTTGCGACCGATTGGGAGTAAATCCCGACAAAGCTTTAGATATTGCTCATTTGGCTAATGGGAATTATTTTGAAGCATTGAACTTAGCCCGTGCCGGAGATGAGGATTATGAAAACCTTGAGCGTTTTAAAAGTCTTATGCGTTTGGCATATTCACGAAAGATTGTTGAAATTATAGATTGGGTGGATGAGATTGCACGGATAGGAAGAGAAAAACAAAAAGGATTTTTAACCTATTCTTTACGATTATTACGTGAAAATTTTATGTTAAACATCAAGCGTAAAGAGATTGTTTATCTTACACAAAAAGAATATATTTTCTCAGAAAATTTTTCTCAATTTATTCATCAAGAAAATGTGAGTAAATTATATGAAGTGTTTAACATGGCCTATGCAGATGTTGGAATGAATGCCTATAATAAAATTGTTTTTTTAGATGTAGCCTTAAAGATTGTTAAATTGATAAGAAAGTAAAATTAATTACTTTTGTAATTTGAAAGGTTCTTTTATAAATTAGTAATTATCGATTTTGTGCTAAGATTTATGGAAGATAGAAAAGGAAAAAGGAGAGATTACTATGAATAATAAAGATAAAGAAGATAATACCCCGATTACTAATATATCTCAATGTGGATGTATTCACGCCGAGAATTGCAGCAAACTGGAAACTTTTGACTGGTTACATTCTATTCCGGATGTAAAACAAAAAATAGATATCATTGAGGTACGATTTAAAAATACGCGGAAAGAATTTTTTATTAATACCAATGGATTGCGATTAAATAAAGGCGATATTGTTGCCGTTGAAGCATCGCCAGGACATGATATTGGTATTGTTTCTTTAACCGGTGAGTTGGTTTACCTGCAAATGAAAAAGCAGGGGATTACACCGGAAGGGCAGGAGTTTAAAAAAATATACCGAAAAGCTAAATCAGCCGATCTAGAGAAATGGTACGAAGCAGTTATGTTGGAGCATAATACCATGCTTAAAGCCAGAAAAATTGCAACAGACCTAAATCTTGACATGAAAATTGGAGACGTAGATTATCAGGGAGATAGGACGAAAGCAATTTTTTATTACATTGCTGAAGAACGGGTTGATTTTCGGGAGTTAATAAAAGTATTGGCGGATACTTTTAAAATAAGAATCGAAATGCGTCAGATAGGCGCACGGCAAGAAGCTGGGAGGATAGGAGGAATTGGCCCCTGTGGACGCGAACTTTGCTGTTCAACCTGGAAAACCAATTTTGTTTCGGTAACTACTAATGCCGCTCGATATCAGGAGCTGTCTTTAAATCCGCAAAAATTAGCCGGTCAGTGTGGAAAGTTAAAATGTTGTTTAAAATACGAACTGGATTGTTATATTGATGCGCAAAAAGATTTTCCCTCAACGAATATTGTGTTGGAAACTGAGAATGGATCAGCATATCATAATAAAACAGATATCTTTAGAAGAATCATGTGGTATTCGTTCGATAGAGAAAATATTGTGAATATTACACCTGTACCGATTGATCGTGTTAAAGAAGTTATTGAGTTAAATAAAAAAGGACAAAAAGTAGATACCCTTATTGATTTAACCGTAATAGATGATGGAGCACTGGACTATAAAAACGTTGTTGGACAGGAGAGTCTTACACGATTTGATGAGAAAAAAGGGAAACGACGGAAAAGAAAGAGTAATAAAGCCGGTAATAACCGAAAAAAACGACCACGAAATGATAAAAAACAAAAGAAATAGTCTCCTGTTGCTATTTATTGCTTTCTTATTTTCTTCATGTGATCCACATTGTGTATATGAGAAAAATAAAGAAATACCTGATTCTAAATGGGAATTAACAGATACCATTGTTTTTGAGGTTTCAATCGGAGATACGATAAATCCTCATAATATTTATTTTAATGTTAGAAATTCCTCGAAATATAAAATGCAGAATTTATATGTGTTTATTCATACCCAGGCCCCCAATGGAATTTCTCTTACAGATACTTTTGAATGTTATTTAGCCGACGATAAAGGGAAATGGACTGGAAGTGGATGGGGCGATTTATATGATAACCAGTTTATTTATAAAAAAAATATTCGATTTCCTGTTTCGGGCATTTATACTTTTAAATATATTCATGGAATGCGTATCGAAACTCTAGAACATATCTCAGATGTTGGTATTAGAATTGAAAAAGTTAATATCCATTAGGTAGAAAAAAAAAGTTAATATCATTGTGGGTAAAAAAAAGTTACAAAGGTTTGCCGAAATGGAAACATTCGAGCATGTTGTGCAACCTTGTTATGATGAAGTATTTTGTAAAGATTATCATTTGAAAGGAAAATGGAATCAGTTGTTTTTTAAAAATAATCAACCAATTATTTTAGAGTTAGGGTGCGGAAAAGGAGAGTATACTGTAGGCTTGGCACAGAAATTTACAAAGATTAATTTTATAGGGGTTGATATAAAAGGTGCACGAATGTGGTGTGGAGCAAAAACAGCTATCGAAGAGAAACTTCATAATGTAGGATTTATAAGGACTCGTATTGATTTTATTTCTTCTTTCTTTGCTCCTAACGAAATTCAGGAAATATGGATTACATTTCCCGATCCACAAGCTAAAAAATATTATAAACGACTCACTTCAACAAGATTTTTAGGATATTATAAAAATTTTCTAAAACCTGATGGGTTGATTCATCTTAAAACAGATAACAGAGCACTTCATTTGTATACTAAAACTGTTATTCAGGTTAATAATCTTGAGCTTATTGAGGATACAGATAACTTGTATAATCCTGGTATGGATCATCCTGTTTTATCCATCAAAACATTTTACGAGAAACAATTTCTTGCAGCAGGAAAACCGATACATTATCTTAAATTTAAATTAAATAATACAAAAAATCTTGAGGAGCCCTAAGACTAAAAATGAAAATTTTTTCGAAAAGGTGTATGCTGTAGTTCGAGAAATTCCTTTTGGAAGAGTTACCAGCTACGGAGCAATCGCCTCTTATCTTGGGTCTGCACAATCGGCCAGGGTCGTAGGTTGGGCAATGAATAGTGCTCCTTCTGATAAAAAATATGTTCCTGCACATCGGGTAGCTAACCGAAACGGATTGCTAACCGGGAAAAATCATTTTGGAAATATGAATACGATGAAACAACTTTTAGAAAATGAGGGTATTTTGGTTGAAAATGACCGAATTGTTGATTTTAAAAAATATTTCTGGGATCCTGCCGAAGATTTTTTTTATAAAAATATTTGATTTGCTCTTAGGATAAGAATTTGTTAGCTCTTAATGAGTTGTGTTTTATAAAACCTAAATGTTCTATGGTCAGAAAATAAATTATATTTATCTTTACATTGTTAATTTAAATTAAATAAAAATAAGGAGTTATGTCATATAATAAAAAACAAATTTTACAAGCCTTAAGGAATGTAAAACATCCAGAAACTGCTCAAGATATTGTTGCTATGGGAATGGTAGATGATATCTGGATTGAAGATGATCAGGTTGGTTTTACTCTTAGTTTTAAACGAGCAAACGATCCTTTTATTAATTCGATGAGAAAAGCCTGTGTGCAAGCCATTGAGAAATATTTTGGAGACAAATTAAGTGCGAAAGAAAATATTAAGCTAAAAACACCTGAAAAACAATCAGCTCCTCAACCTTCGCAAAATAATGCATTAAAAGGGATTAAGAATATTATTGCAGTTGCTTCCGGGAAAGGAGGCGTTGGTAAATCAACAGTTGCAACCAACTTAGCTGTTTCGTTAGCTCAAACAGGTGCAAAGGTAGGATTAATCGATGCTGATATTTATGGTCCTTCTATTCCTAAGATGTTTAATGTTGAGGGGGAACGGCCTATGGTTAGAAAAGAAGGCGAAACAGAGGTTATTTCTCCGATAGAAAATTATGGAGTAAAAATGTTATCCATTGGATTTTTTATAAATCCCGATGATGCGTTGGTTTGGAGAGGTCCTATGGCAACCAATGCATTAAAACAACTCTTGCTTCAGGCTGATTGGGGCGAATTGGATTATATGGTTGTTGATTTACCCCCCGGAACGAGTGATGTACACTTAACTATTGTACAGGAAGTGTCTGTTACCGGAGCAATTATTGTTAGTACTCCTCAGGATGTAGCTTTAGCCGATGCAGTTAAAGGAATAAATATGTTTACCGGAAAACATATTAATGTTCCTGTTTTAGGACTTGTTGAAAATATGTCGTGGTTTACTCCCGAAGAATTACCGGATAATAAATATTATATTTTTGGAAAAGATGGTTGTAAGAACCTTGCGGAAAAGCAAAATATTCCTTTACTTGGCCAAATACCAATTGTTCAGAGTATTCGTGAAGGTGGCGACAGTGGACATCCAGCAGCATTAGACTGGGAATCAATTGTAGGTAAGGCATTTAAGGAAGTAGCTTTATCTGTTATTAAAGCTGTTGACGAGAGAAATAAAAATATGGAACCAACACAAAGAGTTGAAATAAAGCATAAGTAAGATATTAACTAAATTAATTGAATGATAATGGATGTAGAAAAGAAAAAAGCACTGGAGAAGAAAGTAAATGAAACCATTGATATGGTTAGGCCTTACTTGGTTGCTGATGGCGGGAATATTGAGTTTGTTGAACTTACGGACGAAATGATTGTTAAGGTTCAGTTATTAGGAGCCTGTGGATCGTGCCCCTTTAGTATACAAACCCTAAAAAATGGAGTAGAACAGGCTGTTAAGAAACATGTTCCTGAAATAAAAGAAGTTATTTCAATTAACTAGATATCTAGTATAATGAGGATAAAAAAATGGATGTTTAGAATACATCCATTTTTTTTATTTAATTATTTCCTTTTTCTTTAAAATAAGCTCGCGTTAATACTTTTTTTAACTCTCGTTCTAAAATTTTGTGGGTAATAATTTCGGGGACTGTTTTAAAATTTTGTTTTGGATCGGGCTTAATTAATTCTTGCTGGCTTACATCAATCTGATAAAGTAAGGACATTAATCTTTCATAATTATCATTAAATAATTGCTCAATATACAAGCTAAGTTGATCAAATAATTCCTCATAAGCCAGGCTGGCATTTCCTGAAAAAACGACCTCCATTCCAAACATAGCAAAATCTTTGCGAACCTGTTCAGCCGTTAGTAAAATAAATTTTTCTTCTTTTTTTGAACGTTCTAATTGATTTTGGCTAATCAGCGGGCTCATTATTGTTTTTTTTTGGATTTTGCAATGTATAAAGTATTGCTTCCAGCTGTCGTAAATAATCTCGCTTTTTAAATTGTGGAGCATAAACGAAAGCATCAAAATTTACCACACGATTTTTTTTGTTATCAATAACTGTAAAAGTTATAAAAGGCCCTCCCATAAAATCATTTTTTACATGCCATAATCCACGAATTTCGATAATATCTATATCATTAACCCTTATTTCTCTCTGGAGAAAATCTGCATTAAGTTCTACAGCCATAAATGAGTTTCTTGTGGGGCCGGGAACAAATCGTTTAGTAAACTGATCTCTTTTTGCAAAAATTAAACCTGTAGATAGTTCAATTTCAGGAATTGGATAGGAATACACAAGGATTCCCTGAATCAGGTCTCCATGTCCGCGACTTTCGATCCAGACAAAATCTGTAGTATCTACATCTAAAGAATAACCTCTGGGAATCGTTAATCGATAACCAAATTTTTGTTGTAAACGATCGCCTATAGTTATTTCTTCGAATTTTTTATAACCCTGGGCATAACGCTCCATGTCTTTTTCTAAAATACGTTCAATGATAATATCTCCCTTTTTTTTCACTAATTCCAATAAACCTTCTTCATTGGGGGCAACCACATTGATATTTAGCTGAGGTTTAGCCCAAATATTTTTTTGAACAACAATTTTTGGTTCTTTGTAGCTTTTATCTATTTTAACCGCAACTAATGTTCGGTGTGTTCTGAAGATATTGGTAAAAGCACTATGAGGAATGCGTGCAAGGTCAAACATTGGTTCTTCCTGAGGTAAAACAGGACATGAAGCTATAAATCTTTTTTTAAACTCCTGGCCAATCGCTGAATCCCAGTAGTCGTTATCAATAACCAAAACTACTTCTCCTGCTCGTCCCGTAACATTTGGTAACGAATTTGACGGATCCTTGTCTTTACATGATTCTAAAACAAAGATTAATGGAATAAGTAAAAAAACTATTTTTTTCATGATCCTTAAATTTTAGGTTAATTATTTAGATATATTTTTAGTTTCAAACCGGGTTTTAAATCTTTTTCATCATAAATATCATTCTCTTCTTTTAATTCAGAGATTGATCGACAATTAAATTTTTCAGCGATACTCCAAATGGTATCTCCTTCTCTGACAATGTAATAAATAAAACGATCGGTAGAGTCTCTTTGTTGCCTGGGTAGTAGTTTATCTTCTTCAATGCTTCTGGCAAGGATTGAATCAACCCAGATATCGAGCTTTTGTCCAACATTTAGATCATTTGTTGGTAAGCTGTTCCATATTTTAATATCTTCAATGGTACAATTGTATTTTATGGCAATTTTATGAAAGTATTCACCTTTGGCAACTTCATGAACAATTTTAGTTTTTCCATTTTTATCACCTACTAATACAATTTCATCGTCGGGTGTTGCAACTTTTTTATCCGAACCCAAAATGGCTTTTTCATTTTTAAGGAATGTACGGATTTTATTCACGGGCAAAACTATCGTAGTTCCTTCATTTAGTTTAGGAATATAATTGAGCTTGTAAATAGGATTTAAATATTGAAGTGTTTCAACAGGTACGTCGATAAATTCAGCAATGCGTTTAAATGAAGTCTCATGGTGGATTTTCACCGTATCTATATCCATATGGATAAAAGGAGAACGAATAGGTTCAATGTTATGATCTTTATAATGATTCATCACATAATTCACCGCAATAAATGCAGGAACATATCCATTGGTTTGGTCGGGCAGATGGGGTTCAATTTCCCAAAAATTGGTTTTTCCTCCCGAGCGGATTATTGCATTTCGTACCACTCCGGGGCCACCGTTATAGGCTGCCAGAGCCAGTTGCCAATTGTCATAAATCCTGTATAAATATTGTAAGTAGGCACATGCTGCTTCGGTTGATTTATAAGGATCGCACCGTTCGTCAACATATGAGTTAACTTCTAGATCGAACATTCTGCTGGTATTGATTTTAAATTGCCATAATCCTACAGCAGCTGAAGAAGATATAGCCCTTGGATCTAAGGCAGATTCTACAATGGCAAGATATTTTAGTTCGAGAGGTAAACGATATTTATCGAGCATTTCTTCGAAAATTGGAAAATATAATTCAGCCAGGCCGATGATTTTTGCCAAATGTTCGCGTCGTTCAATGGTGTAAACATCAATATATCGACGAACACGTTCGTTATATTCAAACTCAATGGGAGTAAGGTTGTTGAGTTCTGCAATTTTGTATTCATATACCAGGTCAGGGAAAATGGGAATTGAATCTTTTTTTCTTTTATTGTTACTGGGTTCCTCTTTTAATGTGAAATTTTTAGTAAGTGCATAGCTATTTAAATCAGCAAAATAAA
Source organism: uncultured Bacteroidales bacterium (assembly GCA_964635605.1). Lineage (GTDB taxonomy): Bacteria > Bacteroidota > Bacteroidia > Bacteroidales > UBA12077 > UBA12077. The sequence goes on from CAZWPU010000049.1 coordinate 9,655, forward strand.
AAAAGGTTATTAGAGTAAGTATTAATATGCGAATTAGATTATTCATAATTAGTTATCATTTTTTTCTCAGCAAATCTGTATTATTTGGTAAAAATAATATTTATTACATTTTATTCATTAAATAATTCGAAAAAGCAAAAAGTTTTTTTTCATCAAATTTTTTAACCATAACCTGTATGCCAAAGGGAGGATTTGATGGGTATTCCCCAATGGAGAAAGATATTGTTGGGGTTCCGGTTAACTTGGCATGCATAAGGTAAATATCTTCCAGAAACATCGATTCCGGGTTTTTGTCTCTTTCCACAAATTTAAAAGCTACATTTGGAGTTGTAGGACTTATAATAAAATCATATTCGTTGAATATGCTATTTGTTTTATCTTTAATTAATTACCGAACTTTCAATGCTTTTTATATAATGCCCTATTATTTTCATGTAAAATATATGTTCCGGTAAGGATACGTTGTTTAACTTTTTTGCCAAATCCTTTAGAACGGGTTTCTGTAATTAGATCAACATCGTTTTTTTCAAAAGGAACCCGATACCCAAAGTTTGTGCTGTCGTACCTTGCAAGGTTCGACATCGCTTCAGCAGGAGCTAATACATGAAACGTTGGAACAATATAATCGAGCCAGTGGAATGATATTTCATTAACTTGTATAGCGTTATTTTTTAAATGATAAATAATATCTTTTATTTTTCTATGAATATATTTATCCAGGACTGGATATTGAATGGTTTCTTTTAAAATAGCAATTTTAAAGGGATTACTATTTCGCGATAAATTATTAAAGTCAGGAAGAGTGTCTGGTTTAAGTGTTAAATTTTTTTCGTCTGGGCCTGCAATAACTTGTGAAAATTTGGCATTGTCCTCAATTTTTTTTGTTAGTATCCCAATTTGATCGAATGAAGAGGCATAAGCAATTAAAC
>CAZWPU010000050.1:0-1464 GCA_964635605.1 uncultured Bacteroidales bacterium
CCCATTGCCTTTTACCTTCAGGTACCTGAGATTAATAAAATTGTAAGGCATTTAAATGGTAAAATGAATCTTTGGAGTAAACTTAAATTTTTATACTACAAGAAAAAAGGTGAATGCGATACGGCTCTTGGTTTGATTTTTGGGGTAGTACCAGAACATCAGGGAAAGGGTGTTGAAGGAGGTATTGTAATGGCCTTTGCTGATGTAGCCCTAAAAAAAAGTTTCCCGTATAAGCATTTGCAATTTAACTGGATTGGTGATTTTAATCCGGCCATGATGAAAGTTGTCGATCAGGTGGGGGCACATATTTTAAAAACCCATGTTACCTATCGATATCTTTTCGACCGCAATAAACCTTTTGAGAGAGCTAAAAAAGTCAATGTTTAACGAAACAATTTAATATAAGCTTATGCAATCATTTATCGAGAATATAAGAAAAAAACCATGGTTAAGTTTAATCTTTGCCGTGTTTTCAGGGATTGTAATTCTTTATCTGAGTAGTTATCTTGGAAGCCTAATAAGCAGTTGGGTTAAGCAATTTGCAGCACTTAACTTTTATAGCAACAATGTTTTTATGAAGTTTTTCATGCTGCTATTATCGTTGTTACTTATATTGATTGTTAATAAAGGTTCCTTAAAAGGCTATGGATTTAATAAACCTCAAAAATTAAAATATCTTAGATTTTTTCTAATCTCAACAGGAATAATTATTGGAGCATTTATTTTTGCTAATTTAATTTTTAATGGTATTTTAAGAACGCTGTTCCCTCCGGACACAGGGAAACCCGGGTTTCCGGAATCTCAAAGTATATTAGAGATGATTTTGACCGTTTGGATTTGGTCGAGCATTTGCGAAGAGGTGCTTACCCGTGGATTTATTCAGGGATTTATGAATAAACACATTAATATTCGGTTTCTAAAATTAAGTCTGCCGGTATGGGTTTCCGGATTGTTTTTCGGATTAATGCATCTTTCATTATTAACGTTGAATAAAGATATTTTATTTGTATTATTTATTGTTACAAATACTACCATATTAGGTTTGCTGGCAGCTTATTACCGTGAGAAGACGAAAAGTATTTATCCTGCTATTTTTCTGCATTTTTGGGCAAATGTTATTTTTAGCTTACCCATGTTTTTTATTTAAGAAGTACTTATATTTTAGATAAGGGGAAATGTGTAAATTCTCTGATATTAGGTTTGCTTCAATATATTCAATTATTGAATTAAGGTGCGGAACATTTATTATATATTTGCATACAAATAAATGATATGCAATCAATTCGAGAATTATATAAAATAGGATATGGACCTTCGAGCAGCCATACCATTGGGCCGGTTCGGGCAGCTGATATTTTTCAACAGAAAAATCCCAATGCAAAATATTTTCGGGTAACTTTGTATGGTAGCCTAGCAGCAACAGGTAAAGGCCACCATACCGATTTAGCATTGAAAAAGACACTG
>CAZWPU010000050.1:1564-7390 GCA_964635605.1 uncultured Bacteroidales bacterium
CCCGGAGAAATAAGGCTTCCGCGAAAAGCAAATACTTATTATATGAAATCTCAAAATTCGCGGGGAGCAATACAGGATCAGGGCCTTTTGTTTTCTTTTGCGCTGGCGGTTTCGGAAGAAAATGCTGCCGGAGGTAAAATTGTAACTGCACCAACCTGTGGGTCATCGGGTGTTTTGCCGGCAATGTTATTTTATTTGCAGCGCGAAGAACATATTAATGAGTCTAAAATATTAAGAGCATTGGCTACCGCAGGGCTTATAGGAATTGTTGTTAAAAGAAATGCCTCTATATCAGGAGCCGAAGTGGGTTGTCAGGGAGAGATTGGCACTGCCTGTGCAATGGCTGCCGGCGCTGCAGCACAAATAATGGGTGGCTCATTGCGCCAAATTGAATATGCTGCTGAAATGGGATTTGAACACAACTTAGGATTGACATGTGACCCTGTTCTGGGATATGTACAGATTCCATGTATCGAACGGAACGCTATTGCCGTGGGCAAAGCACTTGAATGTGCTGTGTATGCTTTATTTTCGGATGGAGGACATAAAATTTCATTCGACGATGCTGTGCGGACGATGGAGGAAACAGGCCGCGATATTCAAAGTGCTTATCGGGAAACCGGAATTGGCGGACTAGCAAAAACATGGCGACCTTTTCAGGAATAATAATTAGGATGTATTGTATTGTTTTGATTTTGGACTTATTTATGATAATGATTAAAATTTAAATCTCCGGTATATATGATTGAACAAAATGTATTGATTGCTTTTGCTTTTACCCTTTTTGCCGGTTTGGCTACAGGTATTGGAAGTGTTTTAGCTTTCTTTACTAAAACAACCAATACTAAATTTTTATCTATCTCCTTGGGTTTTTCTGCCGGTGTAATGATTTATGTTTCCATGGTGGAAATATTTTTTAAAGCTAAAGAATCATTAATAGGTGATCTTGGTGAAAAAGCAGGATCATGGATTACGGTAATCTCATTTTTTGGAGGTATTTTTATTATTGCACTTATCGATAAGCTTATTCCTTCTTATGAAAATCCACATGAAATTAAGAAGGTTGAAGCGATGGATCAGGATGCCCAAATCGCACATAAAAATGAAAAATTGAAAAAAATGGGTCTATTCACAGCCCTGGCTATTGCAATCCATAATTTTCCCGAAGGATTAGCCACATTCACAGCTGCTTTATCCGACCCCACCTTGGGTATTGCTATTGCCGTAGCTATTGCTATTCATAATATTCCCGAAGGGATTGCTGTTTCTGTACCTATCTATTATGCTACAGGAAACAAGCGAAAAGCATTTTGGCACTCTTTTGCTTCAGGATTAGCGGAACCGTTGGGAGCCATTATAGGATATTTAATTTTAATGCCTTTTTTATCACCTACCGTGTTTGGAATCCTATTTGCCAGCGTTGCAGGTATTATGGTATTTATTTCTATCGATGAACTTTTGCCGGCAGCCAGAGAATATGGTGAGCATCATTTGTCCATTTATGGTTTAATATTCGGAATGATTGTTATGGCTGTTAGTTTATTGTTGTTTATTTAAAAAGGTTTAAATCCTATAATTTTCCTTACTTCTTTAAGCGTTTTGGATGCGCTTGCACGTGCCTTTTCTGCACCAGTTTTAACTACTTTGCGTAGATATTGATCATCCGAAGAGATTTCAAGAATCCGTTCGCGGATGGGGGTGGTAATATTAATAATATCTTCGGCCACTTGCTTTTTCATATCGCCGTAGCGGATTTCACAATGATTGTATTTTTCTTTAAAAAAATCAACGGTATCTTTTTCTGAAACAATATCCATTATGGTAAAAATATTTTGAATAGGTTCCGGCATTTTTTGATTTTTTTCTGTTGGGCCACTATCCGTAACCGCACGCATTACTTTTTTACGGATGGTTTTAGCATCATCAAACAGAAAAATACCATTTCCTTCGGATTTGCCCATTTTTCCGGTTCCGTCCAATCCGGGTACTTTTATTAGTGCTTGTCCAAAATTATAGGGTTGTGGTTCGGTAAAATAATCTACTTTATAAATGTTGTTAAAACGGCGGGCAAATTTACGCGCCATTTCAAGGTTTTGTTCTTGGTCTTTACCAACAGGCACCTTAGATGCATTATGGATAATAATATCCGCAGCCATTAAAACGGGGTAAGTTAACAAACCGGCATTCACATTTTCGGGATGTTTTCTTACTTTATCTTTAAACGATGTAGTTCTTTCTAACTCGCCTACATAGGCATTCATGTTTAGCAGTAAATATAACTCGGTTACTTCGGGTACATCGCTTTGTAAATAGATGGTTGCCACTTCGGGGTCAAGTCCGCAGGCTAAATATTCTGATAAAACTTGTTTTACACTGCCATGTAAATCTTCAGGAGTTGGATGTGTAGTTAAGGAATGGTAATCAGCAATAAAAAAATAACAATTACTTTCGTGCTGCATTTTTATAAAATTTTTTAATGCACCAAAATAGTTGCCTAAATGCAGGTTCCCTGTTGATCTTATTCCACTAACAACCGTTTCCATGAAGATTTAATTTAATTAATGTTTTGTTTATTTTAATTTTGTAAAAGTAAAAAATGTTTATTAATATATTTGTTTCCATCATACGATTTATCATTTTTTATGATTGATAAAGAAATATTATACACAATTGCACAGTCATCAAAACTAACAATTAATGTTGATGAGGAGGAGTTGTATATTGAAGATCTTAATAAAATTACATTTTTTATCCATAAATTAAATGAGATTGATTTTGAGGATGATTCTGATTTTCATTTTGGGAATCAGTTTAATTTGAATTTAAGGGACGATATAAGCGAAAAAAAGTTCCAATTTATTGATTTAATTAAGAATAATGCACCTGATTTTAGGAACAATTATTTTGTACTACTAATCATTTAAAAAAAGAAAGGAAGTAAACGAATGGCACTGGCACGTTTTATATTAATATTATTTATCATATTTTTTCTTATACGAATAATTACCCGGTTTATATTAAAGAAATATGTGAAGAATATGCAAAATCAATATAGAGATCCGCATCATCAAACTCAACAGAAAAAAGAAGGAGATGTTACAATTAAGTCATCGTCAAAACATAACAAAAAAATAGATCATGACCTGGGGGATTATGTTGATTACGAAGAGGTAGATGATGATTAAGCATTTACCATCCTCCACCCGAAATAACAAAACCTGTAGAAAAGGGAACATCTTCTAACTGAAAAGGAATAGCAATGTAAGGTTCTAAAATAGCATATCCAAACAAGTTTATACGTAACGATGCTCCTAAACTATAAATAGGTGTATAGTAGTTAGGATCCGGATTCCAGTTAAATCGGATATCGCTGTTTGATAACCAGGGAAATTTATCTTTTGTCCAGGCTAACCCGGCATCAAAGAACAAATTCAGGTCAGAATAAAGATATTTCGATTTTATCAGCGACAATCTTTCAACTCCGGTAAATGGGAATCTTACTTCGGCATTAAAGGTTAATATTTTGCTTCCGCTAATTCTGTTAACATCTAAATAGTTTTCTGTATATACATTATCTCTTTTGTAAAATGCATTATAATTGTATCCTCTGATGATGTATTCATTGCCTAAAAATATTGGATATAGTTTATTTGCACTTTTTCCATATCGGCCATAATGTAGCAATCGAAATGCAAAACTTAAGGGTTTGGCAAAAAAGTATTTTCTTATATCAAAGTTTAAATTTGTAATATTATAATGGTCAAACATTTGCCCTACCTGAAATCTGTATCTGTAACCACTAAGTGGCGAGGTTATTCCAAAGTTTGAATCATCACCAACAAAAGCAAAATATACACTTCCAATGTTGTAGGGGTCGGGAACATCTTCTACTTTTTGCTTGTTTTGTCCAATATATCCCAAGGGATAACCTGTTACTTCATCAGCCCGGTAGTAATAATTAATACTATCAATTCGGTAACTGTATCTGGCATATGAGAATCCTCCTTCAAGTCTTAATTTGGTTGATATCGGATAGTGTGATAGTAACGAAAAATTTTCTTCGAATATTCGCACCAGATTGTAATTTTCAATAAAAGTAGGTGTTCCATCAGGCAGTGAATCCCGCTTATAAGAATAATACATTCCCCGATAGGGGAAGTGTGAGAATGATCCTCCCCAGGTGATCCTTTTTTTTGAGTTGATGTAAGCAACTTGCCCACCAAAATCGTAAACTTCGCCATTAATATTAAGCATCGTATAAATTTGGTGATATTTTAGCATATCGCTGAATAACATGCTTATACCTCCCGATATGAAAGTGCCATAGGTACTTGTTCCTGCACCAACGCCATTCGAGCCAATGTATTCTAACTTGAACTTTGGATCGTATTCCTGAATATTAAACGAATCTTTAGAGAATGATTTGCTATAGTTTAAGTTATGATTTACAATATTGTATAACCTGTCTTTGCCCGGTGGTAAATATTCATATTTTCGGTTTACCGAAGTTGGATCAATAGGGATTTTTAAAAAATCTTTAGGTTCTGCAAGATAAATTTCGTAGTTCCCATTTCGGTAAAAAGTATAGGCAATTTGTCCTGTTTTTCGAGATACACTGTACGATGGTGCTAAATCTGTAATACCCGTAATACCCGTCGAAAATTTTGTGAGCTTAAAAACTTCGCCAGTATGAATTTCGTATCTGTATAGATTTCTGTATCCATCAGCATTAGATAAGAAATATAATGACGAGTCGTAGGGGGAATATTGGGGGCTGAAAATGTCTGCTCCGGGAAACAAATCATAAACAAGCACTTGTTTGGTTTTTCTTTTTAAAACACATAATTTGTATGTGCCATAAATTTGTTTTTCTAAATTGGTATCGAAACCACGATCTGAAATAAATGCAATTTCTTCTCCATCGGCTGACCAGCTGGGTTGCAAGTCAGAATAATAATCGTTGGTTAGTTGTTCTGTTTCACCTGTTTCAAGATCGTATAAATATAAATCGCTTTTCCCATTTACTAATCCGTTAAAAATAATGCTTTTGCCATCGGGAGACCATTCCGGATTTACCAGGGTTTCAACTCCTTCAATTTCTATTTCTCTGGAATTTTTAGCTTTGTTATTTTCTAATGATACGATTAAAAATTTGTTTTTCCCTTTGGTAAAGGTTGTAAGAATATATTGCCTGCCATCAGGCGACCAGGACCCTGCTTCCTCGACATAGTTAAAATCGTCGATATGTGATTTTCTTAGAGAAGAGGTAAGTTTTGATATAATTTTACCTGTTTTAGATTCGGCTAAAAGAAGGTCAACGTTAATAACATTTTTGTTGGAAAGAAAAGTAATATAATTGCCATCAGGGCTTAACACCGGGGAAAGGTTTATTTCACCCCCTTTTTTTTTGTTAAACAACACATCTCCTAACGGAGGGATAGTATCTTCAAATTGTTGGGTATAATATTCTTTGGTAGCTTTTGCCCATATTTTAGACAAACTATCAGGTTTAATATGAAGGATATCTTGAAAGGCATAATCCATACCATATCGTAAGGTATTATAAAAAAGAGGTTGCATAATATTATCGCCCCAAACACCGGTAACAAAAGCCCAAAAAGCATGCCCGTAACGATAGGGGAAATATTCACCGGGTTTGGTAGTCATATCTTTTATGGTGGGCATTTTATCATGTATAATTGCATCGCGCATCCACATGGATGTTCGGTTATCCTGGGCTCCAATGGATAAAAATTCAGCCATCCCTTCAATCATCCATAAAGGTGTGTTTCCCAGCGAGCTAAACGAAAGACTATCGTTTTCTCT